>JBEKSO010000055.1:0-13767 GCA_049516935.1 Thermoguttaceae bacterium | reverse complement strand
CCGGAGTGTCCTGACGCTTTTGCCCTAAAACGTGCGGAGGTCCGGACGGGGAAAAGATATTATTGATGTTTGCTTAGATAATGGTCCGACAAGACAGCCTTTTTGTTGTATTTTCCGGCCTCCCGTTGGTCGGCCTCGGTTCATTCGCCATGCAAACGTCAATAGGAACCGATTCTGATTGCAATTGCCGCTGTGCAAGGCTTTTAGAATTGGCGCCAGATTCGGAAAAAGCTTTTTTTAAAGCATTTCTCCCGGTTTGGCTGGCGTGCAGTTCAGATACTTGGCGACAGTGGCGATCAGTGTGGAGCGATCTATGGGCTTGACGGCGTAATCGTCACAGCCGGCTTGCAGGCATTCGATGCGATCGACGGACATTGCATGGGCAGTCAGGGCGATAATGGGGCCTTCATAGCCTGCTCGCCGAAGCTCGCGAGTCGCGCCGTAGCCATCCAGTTCCGGCATTTGCATATCCATGAGTATGACGTTGTAGGCGAGGTTGGCGGCAAGGGCCCGTGTGGCCTTGTCCACTGCGAGGCGGCCGTTTTCGGCTATATCGACTGAGGCGCCGGCCGTCTTCAACAGGAAGGAGAACAGCCGCTGGTTGTCCGGGCCATCCTCGGCCAAGAGGATGTGCGCACCGGCCAAAGGCTTAATACCGGCGAGGCGATCCGGTTCTGACTGGCTTAAAGCAGCGTGTTCGATCGACTCTGTTGGATTCTCGATCATGGGTACGCCTGTGAGCGAGCCGGTTTTAACGACGGCTGTAAAGGCCGAGCCGCGGCCGGGCGAACTGACCACGGTGATGTCGCCGCCAAGGATCTGGGCCAGGCGTTGAGAGATGGCAAGACCCAGCCCTGTTCCGCCGAATAGGCGTGTGGTGGAGTCATCGCCTTGCGAAAATGGCTTAAACAGACACGAGAGTTGCTCGGAGGTCATCCCGATCCCCGTGTCGATAACATCGAAACGCAGGTATGGCCCCAGGCCGTCCGAGGCGCCCTGCGTCTGAACCGTCAATTGAATGGAACCGGCGGGGGTGAACTTAACCGCATTGCTGACGAGGTTCATAAGAATCTGCCGCACCCGCGTTGGATCGCTCATGATCGTGGCGGGAATGGCGTTTATGTACTTCACGCTCAGCGACAATCCTTTCTCGATGACGCAGACGCGAATGAACGAGGCGACTTCGGCGACGATCTCCATTGGACTGCAAGCGATATGTTCGATGACCATATGTCCGGCTTCGATCTTAGAGATGTCAAGAATGTCGTTAATGATAGCCAGGAGATGCTGACCGTTGCGGAGAATGGTCTCGATGCAGTTGGAATGGTCGGCGGCCGACTCTCCCGTATCCCGTAGCAGGTCGGCATAGCCGAGAATCGCGGTCATCGGCGTGCGAATTTCATGGCTCATGTTGGCAAGGAACTCGCTCTTGGCGCGTGTGGCGGCTTCGGCGGCGGACTTGGCAAGCTGAAGTTCATGGGTGCGCTGCTCGACGCGCGACTCGAGCTCCGCCTTGTGCTGGTGGATCGTGTTTGCCATGGCGAAGAATGCGGTGATCAGGCGGCCGATTTCGTCGGAGCCGGCCGGCGGCAGGCGGGCAGGCAGAGTTCCCATCTCCATCTCGCGCACGGCGCGGGTCAGCGAAACCAGCGGGCGGAGGAACCTTCTAGTGACGAACAAAGAGATGGGGACGAGCATCACTGAAACAGCCAGCGCAAAGAAGATATTAGTGAGTATCAGCCCCCTGATATGATCGCGAACGGATTGGCAGTTATATGCCAGGCGGAATGTCCAGGGTGTCGAACCGGTATGCATCCGCATGGGTATAACCCACATCTCGCTTTCGCCGTCCGTTCCCTTGAGAAGTTTCGGAGATGCGACCGAGTCGAGTTGGAGCGGATCGCTCCCGGCTTGAATTTCACCAGATGACTGACGGGGATTATCGGCGAGAACCGTCCGGCCGGCGCCATCGACCACGCTCCAAGATCTGAAAGACGGTTCCTGAGCAATGGTTCGGAGCATTTCGAAAGGCCAGATTTTTTCGTGGTAACCGGCTTCGACCTGCGATGTTACAAGCATCGCCAGTAGTCGATGCTCGTCGCGCAACTGGACTATGGAGTGATCGGCCTCATGAAAGCTTATGGCCGTCGTGAGCAGGCCGGTCGCCAAGAGGAGCAGTCCCAGGGAAGCTAAGTATATCTTCCAGAATAACGTCATGGTCGTGGGGCGGCGGTGGATTCGGGGAATAGGACAGTGCAGGATGACAGGTTGGAGAATACATTCCCGACGCCGGGGACATTTCCTTGTTCGCCCCAGGTGAAAACGCCCATCCATGGCAAATCATTCATGGAATGCCCGACTAGAGCGGCCATTTGCTGGCGTTGATCGTTGGGGATGCATTCCATTGCGCCGCCGCAATATATGAACAGCCCGGCCATTGGCCGCATATTCGGTTTTGAATCGCGAGCCTTCTGCGGTATAGCGGCGAAATGATTCAAGAGGATGTTCCAATCGCCTTCGCTGAGATAGACTTTATCACCCTCGCGCACGCCGGCTCCGGTGCGAAGGCTGCCCGGCGCACTGGGATCGTCGCTGGGCCAAACCCGGATGAACTGGTTATGCGATCCCAAGGTCTGGCATAGTGGATAGAGCGTGCAGAAGTTGATGACGTTCTCGCCGCGCTTTGCGGCTTCGGTCACTCGTCCTCCCAGCCATTTGTCGTAGACATCGGCGGCCGGCCGCCCGTCGATTTCAAGAATCAGCCGAGGTTGGCACTTGGTGATGACGCCGAATGTTGAGGTGCGGCGGAATCCGCCGCCATAGGACCAGGCGATGTCGTTAGAGCTGTAGAACACGACCAAGGCAAGACCATTCTTGATCAGTCTGTCGTTGGCGATCATCGACCAATTGGACATCTTTTTGCGGCTGATCTGATCGATAGATCCCGCGGCGGTCCCGCCGATCAGCGGAATTCCGGGGCCGGTCTCTTCGGCCAGGGCAGCCAGGACTTGCTCTTCATTCGGAAGGGTCACGCTCAAGAGAATCAGCGCGGGCTTCTTGCCCGAGAGCGACGGTCCGGCGTCTGTTATGGCGCGGCGGAGAGCCAGCTTCGCGGCTTCGGGCGGCGAAGCTTCGTCGAAGCTTGCTCCGCCGACCCCGGGCGTAACAGCAGCCAGGCGCATGGCCAGAACGCCGATCACCCCGGTCTTGCTCGTGTGGTAACCGTCGGCACAGAGGACGCCCTCATGGGTGGACATCCCGAAAACACGGCCTGCCGGATGCGAGCCGCCGCGGAGCAGTTCCTGAATCTGCTCGGGTTTGTATTGGGGACTGTAGAAGACCATGGTGATGTCGGAGTTGCCGGACATATCGCCCGTAGCGCGGGAGACGGCTTCGGCGACAGCCTGCTGCGCATTTGCCAAAGCGGACCATCCGTAACCCGCGAATCCGTCAGCGCTTCGGCGGACATGCCCACCGCAGACGCAGCCCTTTTGCTCTTCGACAGCTGTCGTGGCACTGGCAGCTACCGGAGAAATGGATCGTCCATAGATCAGCAGCCAAACCAGAGCGGACACGGCGACCAAAAGCAACGAGAGCAAGACAAGCGTCAGCCTTTTCATAGTGCGATTCCTTTAAATAAGTCCGCGGCAACGATAAATAGCTCACTTCGATGGATTTCAACTCCACCTGCCTGAAATTTACCTCATAACTAAATCCATCACTCCTTATATAAGAGGAGATGACGGTGGGATCCGCTCCATGTTTTCCGTGCCAGAGGGTATGATAGTAGCGATTGGAACGAAGGCGCAGCCTGGGCGGAAGCATCGCAGCAAGTGATTTTACGCACATTCATTCTCGCTTTTATCCTGCCTGCAATCGTTAGAAATGTACTACGGACAGCGATTGGCCGCGCGTCCGTGGCGCTATTGGCAATCAGTGGCCGACAACGTGCGGAGGACCGGGAATTCCTCAAATCCCAGGTGAACCATTCGCTGGTTGAAGCTATAATTAGTGGCGTCCCCTTTTTTCTTTCTTGGATTTGAAATATAAAGTGCAATATTGTAATGATATCATTGGAATACAGCGATATGAAGAATTCCCTTTCTGGTGCATTGCTGGCTGGAAGCGTCTCTATTTTAATAGGAGGTGTGGCGCTGGTTTATGCCATGCGAACCGGCCTCTACGCCTGGCGAAGCCGCCGCTGGCCGCGGGTAACCGGCACCGTCATAAAGAGCGAAGTGGTCAAGGTTCCAAGGCGTAGAGTTTCAAATATCTTCAAACCGGTGGTAGTTTACACCTACGAAGTCAATGGACTGGAATATACCAACGATCAAATGGGATTCGGTTACGACGACTTTCTCGGCAATGGCCTGTTCAATGGCCCTATGAACGCGGAACAGGTCGCGGAGCTCTATCGCCCGGGCGATCCGGTTTCAGTGGCATACGATCCACAAGACAATAGCCGTTCGGTGCTAAAAACCGGCATAAATAAAGGCCATGTCGCCACCGCGCTTCTCGGCCTGTTCTTCATTGGATTCGGGATCTGTTGCTTTTGGAGTTTGCTATCGAGATAAAACAACAATTAGGGATCATTAGCGAGAATAAATTGGTTTCTGAAACCTTTATTCTCCCGCTATTCAAAATCAATGGTACATGATAGAATATAATTAGTCAGGCATGTTTATATGGAGAATTTTATGAGCACTACAGCCATCCATCTTGATCGTTTATTAGATCCGCTTGCCGGATGTTTATCTCCGGATGTTGCGGCAAAAGTGGCAGAGCTAAAGGCCGATAAGGCGATGCAGGATCGGATTGACTTTCTTGCCGAGCGTGCCAACGAAGGGCTGCTTACTCCCGACGAGCAGGACGAGTATTCCGGTTATCTTCACGCTATCGATGTGATCACAGTATTGCAGGCCAAGGCCCGCTCACAACTGCGTGGAAAATCGTGATGGAAAGCGATCTGCGTTCTCTAGTCCGCCGCCGAGCAGGTGACATGTGTGAATATTGCCGTTTGCCGCAAGCGGCGTCAAGGATAGTTCGCTTTCATGTTGAACATATCATTGCCCGCCAGCATGGCGGCGAAACCGATCCTGAAAATCTGGCTTTGGCTTGCAGTTACTGTAATTTTCACAAAGGGCCAAACATTGCGAGCCTTGATCCGGCAAGCGGCCAGATTGTGCCCCTATTTAATCCGCGCCGAGACATCTGGGCGGATCATTTTGCTTGGAAAGGAACAGTAATTGTCGGCAAGACGGCGACCGGCCGGGCAACCGTGGAATTATTGGCAATGAACACTTGGCAGCGTGTGGAATTACGCGAAAATTTGCTGGCAGTTGGTGAACCGTTCGCAGGTTAGATTTCATGATCGAACTGCCATATTCATTGGTGATCGAAGCGACCGGGGAACCCGATTACTTTGGATTCTATTCGCCCGATCTGGAGGGTTTCACCGGAATCGGGCATTCGGTGGAAGACTGCATATATCAAGCCAAATGGGGAATGAAAGAACACGCGGAACTATTACGCGAAAAAGGCTTGCCCATTCCTCCTTCAAATCATAATCCCAAGATCGTCATCCAAAACGCTGGTAAAGAAGCCATGCCAGCTTGAAGTACTCCGGCACTGGCAAAGCCAGTGGTACGTAGCCTTATCCCTTGCTGCCGGTGTCAGCCTGCGGCGACTTCTCCTTCTCATTCCTTTGTTCAAATAACACCTCTTCCAGTAGTATTTCTTTTATGAGATCGCGTAGTGGCGGAATATACGATTCTAAGTCTTCCTTCTTATAAGCGTCGGACCTAAAAAACTCCTTGTGATGTGATAAATCAATTTTTAGAGCATGTCTCCATCCTTTATCATCTGGAACCAGATTTAGAACCTCTTCCGCCGCAAACAGTAGGTATGTTACGAACGCATCATATTTAGGAGCGCTCACTCTTACTCGTTTCTTCAGTTTGTATTTATCCCGACGGCTTTCTTTAGGGTGGTCAATTGCGAGTTTAAGGTATCCGCTATATACTTCGATTGCAGTTGCCTCTTTTTGGGACCGGTTTGAGGCATCGATCTGACGTTTTGCCACGCGGATCGCAAGAATGGCAACAACTGCCGTTACCGCTGCTGCAATTGCTGTCACCATTTCTGGAACATTTCCTAAAATATGCATAAAGCACCTTTAGCGAAATAGCAATCATGTCAAACTCGCGGCACGAATCTCTTGATAAGCCAAGGGATCTATCAAGTTCTTGCCGGCAATCTCCGAGAGTGCGGACAGCGATGACGACTGCCCAAGCGACGGCCCCGTTTCCTCGCGGATTACAATCTCCACCGTCTTGCCTATCATCGGCTTTAGCTCGGGTAAATAGAGAGTTTCGGAATCGATTTTTTGGTGCAAACGGATCATATATTCACCGTATTTATTATAGCATCAATTCTGGGGAAATAAATCCACATATTCGTGGTTTTGAGGTCCTATTCCTCTTGAATTATTTCCACCTTTCGCAGCCTTGGAAACGTGCTAATCAAGAAGTAGAGCAGGGGGAAGGCGCCGAGGACTATTAGGATGGTGTCGGGGACGATACGCCAGTTGCCGAGGGTTTGGATGATGGGCAATTCGTAAAATGCCGCGCTGCGGGCGAACCACAGGCCATGATCGTAGGAGTACCAGGTTTGCAGCAGGCCCATGGGCAAGAGGCCGGTCGAGAACATCAGGAACAAGCCGCCGTTTAGGCCCCAGAAACTGAGTTTGAGGATGCCGTCGTGCCAATACTTGCCGTCTACCAGGCCGCGCCAGGAATAGAGTATCAAGGCGATGGCCAGCATGCCGTAAACGCCGAACAAGGCAGTATGGGCGTGATTGGTGGTCAGATACGTGGCGTGTTCGTAATAGTTGATGATGGGCAGATTGATTATAAATCCGAACATGCCCGCGCCCACGAAATTCCACACGCTGCTTGCGGTAATAAAGTACAGCGGCCAGCGGTAGGTGTAATCACGGCCTTCGGCCCGGATCGAGCGATATTCCATCCATGCCCGAATCACCAGCAGGATCAATGGAATCGGCTCGAGCGAACTGAACACGCCGCCGATGGCCAGCCAGAAACTCGGGCCGCCGTACCAGAAATAGTGATGTGCGGTGCCGGGAATGCCGCTGATGAAAACCAGGATTGCCGTAAGATAGGCCACGCGCAAGGCCGATTTTGCATTGACCAGTCCCAGGGTGACCAGGAACAGCGAAATCACGGCCACGCCAAAGAACTCGAAGATGCTTTCCACCCAGATGTGCACCACGTACCAGCGCCAATAATCGGCGATGGTCAGGTGAGTGCCGCGGCTGTATAGCAGCCCGAAGCCGAAAAAAACCACTACTAAAACGGCGCTAAGCACGTAAAAAATGGTCAGCGATCTGCGGTGGCCGGTTTCTTCGTTTTCGTCTTTGCCACGATAGAGTATGGGGGCCATCGCCCGATACACAATCACCAGCCAGAAGATCAAGCCGCCGAAGAGCAGTATTTGCCACAAGCGGCCCAACTCGAGGTACTCCCAGCCTTGATGCCCCAGCCAGAACCAGGCCTGGCCCAAAAAGCCCTTGATGCCCAGCACTTCGCCGAACAGGCTTCCCACGGTAACGGCCACGGCGGCGACAAAGAGGATGTTTACCAGCAGGCGCTGTCCTTTCGGCTCGCGTCCGGCGACCAGCGGGGCGAGATAAATGGCCGTGCCCATCCAGGATATGGCGATCCACAGAATGGCCAGTTGCAGATGCCAGCTTTTCGCCCAACTATAAGGATACATTTCGCCGATGAATTCCACGTAGAAACTGCCGGGATGCACCGTATAGTGGGCCAAAAGTCCGCCATTGAATATTTGTACAACAAAAAGCAGCCCGGCCACGAGGAAGAACTTGGCGCTGGCCCGCTGGCTGGGCGTGACTGGCATTTGTAATAATTTATATGACGCTTCCACGGCCCGCGCCTCGCCGTAAAAGAAATGGTAGCGGTGAACGATGTAGACCACTAGTCCCAGCACGGAGAACAAGGAGATAATCGAGCCGATGCTCCAGACCAGGGCCTCGGTCGAGGCGTAGTTGCCCACCGAGCGATCCGACGGCCAGTTGTTTGTATATGTGTAAGACAAGCCGGGCCGATTAGTGCCTGCCGCCCAGGCGGTCCAGAAAAAGAAATCGGCGATTTTACTGCGTTCCTCGGCTGAGGGAATGGTGTCTTTCAAAAAACCGTATCGGGGATCGCCTGCGGAGAATTCATTTTCCCAAAAATCGCGGATTTGCACCAGGGCGTAGGCTTGGGCGGGCGTAAGATCGAGCGTTTTAGTATCGCTGTTGTAACGGTTGACGTGGATTTCATAACACACGTCGGCATCGATTTCCCGGCGGCGCTCGGCGGGCAGTTCGTCATAAGCCCCGGCACGCGGATGATTGCCGGCGGCCATAAAATCGCGCATGTGCTGCCCGATCTTGTGTAGGGTATCGGCAGAGAAATCCATCCCGCGCAGAGTTCCGTGGCCCCAGACGCTGCCGTGGTCCATCAGTCCGTAACGCTGGTAAACGTCTTGGCCCTGCATGATATTATCATGATTGGTCAACACGGTTTCACCTGAGACAACTTTTTCAGGTATCGGCGGCACCTTATCCATGGCAAAATATCCGCCCAAGAGCAAGGCTGCCATACTTAAAACAAAGGCAACAATGGCCGCATTTCGTAATCCCTTCACGCCCATGACGGTTCTCCTTAATGTTAATAATAAGTATCGCCGGGCATTGCCCGGACTGAATGAAAGTTGCTACGAAAAAAAATCATTGAATAGAAACAGAGTTGCGAAGATGTTTTACCTCAAATTTGTCTGTTAAAAAAGTGGGGGGCAGCTATTAACAGACAAAAATCACATCCAGACGTATGCCCATATTTGTCTTATAATTAGCACTCGCTGGGTGGTACTGCATGGGCCAACAGTGGCGATTGTATCCACCCCAATTGACAGGTCTTTCGTGTAACCTATATTATGAGCGTTTCCCAATGCCGATTGCATGTTAATGGTAGGACGACTTTAAAAGTCGTCTTACATTTTTCGGACAGGTAGCTCAGTTGGTAGAGCACTGGACTGAAAATCCAGGTGTCGCCGGTTCAATCCCGGCCCTGTCCACTAGGATATAGAATCCCCAAGATGTTCGTTTATAACGGGTTCCGTCGATGTTTCGGCGGTGATCCTTATTTCATTTCAGCCGTTTCGGGCCGAATGGAGTAAGAAGAAGTGGTGTAAACTCCTGTTTTGCCATCGGCCCGTGGGGGTATGATCGGCCCACAAATCATCGGCCAGTTCGTCGGCGTCCAAAGTGCTATAACATTTCATCTTTGTGGCAATGTTCGCGTATCGCATAAAACATTGCAATCCGTCAGGCATTACCTTCTTTGCCCATCATGTGCCGAAAGATTGGCAGGTCTTGGGCAGATGCAAACTTCCCGTCGGCGCTGTTCACCGCCACCCCAGCCTTCTTGCCGACTTCTTGCCGATCTTGGAGCGATTTCCCCGACGCGGGGGTCTACATGTCCAACTTGAACATCCGGACGTGTCGATCCGCTTAGGGGTAGGTATAAGTCTTGATGAAAAAACGGTGGACAAGTTTAGATTTTATGGTCGATGACCCGCTTGACGATCTTATCAATCATGTAGATGATATAGGCAATCTCCGTAATGTAGCATTAGGGGGGCTCAGGCATCCCTTGTAAGCAGTAATCGGAGCGCTACTTGACGTGCTCAGCGGCATTTTGTGCCGTTTTAATCGCAGTAGAAAGCAAACTATATTTAATGGGTTAAGTCTGCCAAGGGCCTAGTGATGACATACCATTTGCTCACCGGCGCCACGGGGCTGCTGGGATCATATTTATTGCGAGATAGTCTCCGAGAGGGACATCGTCTGGCCGTGCTTGTGCGTCCGACCAAACGCGAATCGGCTCGGCGACGGATCGAATCGATCTTATCTCGTTTTGAAGCCGATCTTCGAACCACCTTGCCTCGGCCCGTGGTGTTCGAGGGCGAACTGGCGGAGGTGGATCTTGGTCTGGACGGCGACGACCTGCGGTGGATCTCGCGCCATTGCCGATCCGTGATCCACAACGCCGCCAACTTGACGTTCCATAGCAAGGGACGGGACGGCGAACCTTGGCTGAGCAATCTCGAGGGCACGCGTCGGGTCCTCGATCTTTGCCGCACTGCGGGGATCCGTCAATTACATTACATTTCCACTGCTTATGTGTGCGGTCTGCGCCAGGGTCGAGTGCTGGAGACCGAGTTAGACGTCGGCCAAACGCCCGGAAACGCTTACGAGCACAGCAAAATCGAGGCCGAGAAGCTGGTCTTGGCCTGCCCCTGGATCGATCCGCCCACGACCTATCGGCCGGCCATCATCGTAGGCGATTCCCAGACCGGCTATACTTCGACCTTTCACGGTTTTTACGTGATGGTGAAGTTGGCGCATACCCTGGTCAGCCGGATGGTGCTCGGCTCCACGGCCGGGCATTACATGGTTGAAGGATTGGGACTGACAGGCAAGGAATGCAAGAATCTCGTGCCTGTGGATTGGGTTTCGGCGGTGCTTACACACATTTTTTCTCAAAAAAGCCTGCATGGCCGAACCTACCACTTGGTTACACGGCGGCCGCCCTCCCTTACGCTGATAGCCAAGGTAATACAACATGCCGTGGAAGAGTATTCCACCCTGGCCGACGAAAAGGATCTTTTACTCTGCAACGGGAGCTGGTTCCTCGATAATTTCCGTCAACAAATGGAAATATACCGGGCCTACTGGCGCGACGATCCGCAATTCGACGATACCAACCGAGCGGCCGCGGCGCCGCTGGAATGTCCGGAGATGGACGCGGAAATGCTTCTGAATCTGGCGCGCTACGCCATCCAGAGCAATTTCGGAAAGACCCAGCGTCAAAGGATCCGGCCGGACTTCGACATCCACGATCACATGCACAAATTGCCCCGCCACCACATGCCAATGGTTCCGAACCTTTGGGGAAATCATTGCCTTGGATTGGACATCAGCGGGCCTGCCGGAGGGCAGTGGAAGCTTATGTTGCACAACGGCCGGCTGACGGAGGTCGAAGACGGACTCGGTCCCCAGTGTTCGGCGGTTTTCCAACTCGATGCAGATACTTTTCGGGCCTTGGGCGATAATGATCTGGCGGCTGCCGAGGCAGTGCGTATCGGCCGCGTGGTCATCGAGGGGAACGGATTGGATCAGGCGCTTCTGGCGGCGATACTCCAGGCCGCGGCGGTTCGCGGAATTGCCCGGATCGCGGAACCGTCATTATAATTACCCCATCGATCTTTGACCGCGTACAACAGCACACTTCAGGCCGGCACATTGGATGAAACGCATTGCTATCACAGGCAGTTCTGGCTATTTAGGAAGTAGCCTGATTCGATACTTCGCGGCGCACGAGCCCGATCTGAAGATCTTGGGTTTGGACATCGTGCCTCCCCGGGAGCCCGGGGGCCACGAGTTCCTCCAACTCGACATGCGTCATCCGGAGCTTGTGGAAACACTAAAGTTCTTCCAGCCCGACACGGTGGTCCACATGGCCTTTGTCGTGCCGCCAATGCATGATGAGCGGGAGATGCACGCGATCAACGTGGAAGGCAGCCGGAATGTTTTAGAGGCGTCCGCGGGCGCGGAACGCCTATTAGTTACTTCCAGCGCCACGGCCCTGGGCGCCTGGCCGGACAACCCGGCGCCGCTGGACGACTCATGGCCGGGCCGTGCAGGACCCCAATTTTCTTACGCGGCGCACAAGGTCGAATTGGAAGCGATGCTCGTCCGGTTTGCCGAAGAACATCCGCAAATCGTCGTGAGTTGCGTGCGCCCGTGCATTGTGGGTGGACCGCACATGGATAACTACTTGCGGCGTCTGCTATTTGAAATGCCAATTATCGTGTTGCTGGATGGAATCGACGCGGCGATTCAATTGGTGCACGAGGACGACGTTTCGGCGGCGATCCACCGGATTCTGGTTCGAGAGGGAAAGGGGGTTTACAATCTCGCCCCGCCCGACGCCATACCCATCTCGGAGATCGGAGATCTGACCGGCCGGCGGCGGATGAGTGCGCCGTTTTGGCTGGGACGGCTTTTGGCGTGGATGGCGTGGAAGTCGCATTATCCGCCCCACAAGTATCCGCCGGGTTTCCTCTACTTTCTCCGTTATCCTTGGCTCGTGGCCTCCAACCGGTTGGTTCACGAGTTGGGATTTCAGTTTCAGCATTCAAGCCGTGAGACGTTCCTGGGAATGTTGGAAAAGCCGATTGGAAATGGGAATCTGCCATGAGCATGTCTTTTCCGCTGACGACTATGGAGGAGTTTATTTACTGGGAGGACCGGCCGGCATATCCTTGGAGTTGTTTCGCCCGCCTGCGGTTTTCGGGATGTCTGGATCGCGCGGCATTCGAGTCGGCAGTGCGCATGGTGCTGGCCCGTCACCCCCTTTTGGCAGCCAAAATCGAGACGATGGGGCGGGGGCGACTGCAATGGTCCGTTGTGGATGATCCCGCGCCCGCGATCAAGTGGGAATCCGCTCCGGTCGGCGGCCCGTTGCCTCCAGCCACGCGATTGGATCTCCGGCGGGAAATCGGCGTTCGCTTCCACGTCCGCAGCGACGGGACGGATTCTGACTTGACATTCCAGTTTCACCATGCCTGCTGCGACGGGGCTGGATTCGCCTTGTTCATCAAAGAGTTGCTGGTCGCCTATGCCTTGGCATACGGGGGCGCGCCGAATCGAGCAAAACTCGCTACACTGGATCCCGGCAAATTGGCCGGGCGCGGCCGATTCGGATTGACTTTAAGGAAGCTGCTCCGCATGGCGCCCAAGCAGCTCGTGGGCCTCCTCGGCGCCCGGCAATTCCTGATGCGCAAGCCCGCCCCGCTGATTCCCCATCAAGTTTGTCCCAATGAGGGGCCGTTGCCGCAACCCTATCCGACGATGCTGCATTACCTACTGGATCGGGAAAAAACCGCCGCCGTGCGCAAGGCGGCGATGCGGCGGGGAGTCACCTCCAACGACCTCTTGGCCCGCGACCTCTTCCTGGCGGCGGCCGAGTGGCGCATGCGGCAGAATATCGACGACGACGGCAGTTGGTTGCGGATGATGATCCCCATAAATTTGCGCTCGACAGAGGATCATTCGATGCCGGCCGCCAACATGGTTAGCAGCGTGTTTCTCGACCGTCGCGGGACTGATTTCGCCGATCCCGACCATTTGCTCAGCGGCATCCACGAGGAAATGGACCTGATCAAGCGTCTGCGCCTGGGTTTTACCTTTATTTTTTCCACGGCCATCTGCCGGCGATTTTTGGGAGGATTGGAAAAGAAGGTTCGCGCGGACAAATGCACTATTTCCTGCATCTTCACGAATACAGGAACCCCCTTTGCCCACGTGCCCTTGTCGCGGCGCGACGAATACATTGTGGCCGGCAACGTGACGCTTGAAGACCTGCAAATCGCGGTGCCCGTGCGCCCATATTCCTGCGCAACAATAGCCGTTGCACTGTATGCCAATAGGCTGGGCATTACCCTGCATTACGACCCCCGGCCCCTGACGGAACAACAGGCAAGCGACCTGCTGGAAACCTACGTGCGGCGGATCCAGGCCTCGATTGAGGCGGGGGCGTAAATGCCGGCCGGTTTTCGGAGAATTGTGTTATTTCTTGACGGTGAGGGTGATTGCCTTTTTCGCAGGGGCATTTTACA
>JBEKSO010000054.1:0-13868 GCA_049516935.1 Thermoguttaceae bacterium | reverse complement strand
AAACTCCACATCGCGGGCATCGCCACGGTCTATTTTAACGGCGGATGGGTGGCTTACATGGAAGGCCAGCATGCCAAGGAAATGATGGGCATCGAGGGCGTCGACACCTTCATCGTCTTGGCTGAACCGAAAAAATTTCCATCGGTCGCGGCGGAAATGAAAAAAATGTGCAGCGAACAGGGGCTGATTTTACATTCATTCACCGATCTGCGGAAAAAACTCAATGCGAAACTGGACGGTGTAATAGGCAGCCTGTGGGGCCTGATGGGCCTGGGATTTATCATGGGCGCACTGGGCATGGCCAATACGCTCACCATGAACGTGCTGGAACAGACTCGTGAACTGGCCCTGCTGCGCGTGGTGGCCATGACGCGGCGCCAAGTCCGCAAGACGATCCTCGCCCAGGCCGCCATCATCGGGGTGATCGGTTTGTTCACCGGAACGCTGGGCGGCATGATCGGATCGTACACGATCAATCTCAGTTCGATTCCCCTGTTCGGTCACGCGGCCGATTTTGTCATGCACCCGGTGCTGGTCCTGTCGTGCTTTGCCATCGGCATGGCGATCATTCTTATCGCCGCGTGGATTCCGGCGGAACGAGCGGCGCGGCTGAACCTCATGATCGCCCTGCAATACGAATAGGGATGAGTGAGAGGAATAGAAAAAACTCACAACCCCTTTGTCCCTTTATTCTTTTATTCTTTATTCGTATCGACCCCTTTATTCGTATTCGTTTTCGAAAAACTGGAAATCCTACCAGCGAACCCCTATTTCTCAGGATGGTTGGTTTTCAGCCCACTGAGATCCCGGCATGCTTTTTCGCTGGAGGGGGGTGTGGGTATGCACCGAAATATGCCAAGAAATTCGGCCTTTCCGGGCGACAAACCCTTTACTTTTCCGGTTTGTCTGCTCCAATCGAAACTATTGGTGGGGTTGTTCCCAGCAAGTAGGAGGTTCGCACGTTTCTCAGGACTTTACACCTAGAAACGGAAGAGCCATATTTCTTATCACTAGCACTCGGAGGTGCCGTATGTTTAATTCATTTCGCAAATCGTCACACTCTGGAACGCATTACAAAAACGAGAGGAAATGCGGCCGCGGGCGCCGGCTGAAATTCGAGTCCCTGGAAAGCCGCGCACTGCTTTCGGCCGTAAGCCCTTTCACCACCGCAAGTCTTCTAGCACCCACGGCGATTGTCGCTAGTAATTCACTGTCCGCACAGCACGTTGGAAACTTCGCAGGTGCCTACACCGGATCAATCACCGGTTCGGCAGTTGTCACAGGTGGGGGCAAGACGTCTGTCTACATGGTTAGCGGACTGATCCAGGCCACCTTTAACCAGAACGGAACCTTTTCGGGTTTCGCGGTTAGTATCCCCACGCCCCTCGGCTCCAAAACCTCTCCGACGGTAACGGGCACATGGACGTCGGCCAATGGGTCTTACGCCTTTGTTAAAGGTGCTGGGGGCGGCGCAACTGTCACCGGCGAGTTAATCAGCGATTCCACAATCAGGGGAATGGGCCTCTGGCAGTATTCAGCAACCGTTTCAGGATACAAAATAACAGCCACGGGCCGTTGGAATATTGCTCCACCTTGGTCTGCCATTGCAGCAAACTTCGCAGGCGATTACACGGGACCAGTCACAGGCACGGCAATTATCAAAAAGGGGAATAAAACGTATGTCAGTATGATTAGTACAACGGTCCACGTCACAGTTACCTCAACCGGAACCTTTTCGGCTACCGTGGATCCTTTCTCCATCAAAATAATCGGTGGCACTATCCCCATTGACCACCCACCACAGGTATTAGGCACGTTGACTGGGAGTTCGGCCAATACTACTTCTGCCCTCGTTAATGGTTCTGGGGATGGCGTAACTGCTAAGGGTACGTTGAGCGATATTTTCACGAAACGGGGAATGGGGACCTGGCAGTATTCAGGAACCGTTTCAGGATACACCGTAACAGCCTCGGGCACTTGGAATATTCACGTTTGAACATCGAATCGAAGTGCGCGGGCACGTATGGACAGAAGGACTCCGTTGCGTGGAAAAACCTGGTGAAGAGCGCTCTAGAGCGTTTCTAGCTTCTCTAGAGCGCTGTATCAGCGCGGGCGCTACTAACAACAAGCCGGCAATGGCGCCCGCGCTTGATCGGATCGTACACGATCAATCTCAGTTCGATTCCGCTGTTCGGTCATGCGGCCGATTTCGCCATGCACCCGGTGCTGGTCCTGTCGTGCTTTGCCATCGGCATGGCGATCATTCTTATCGCCGCCTGGATTCCGGCGGAACGAGCGGCGCGGTTGAACCTAATGATCGCGCTGCAATATGAATAGAAATGAGTGGGCGATAGGATAGAAGAGAGTTCCGCCCTCTTTATACTTCCTGTAGCAAATTTTATACGCGATTGAGAATTGTGCACCTTTTGATTGTAATCATACTTCAAATGAAGATAAACCTTCCAGTCATTATCATCGCTCTTTTCGCATGCGCCGATCTAGCTATGGGCCAATTCATCGACGACCCGGCACGAATCAAGGTCGATGTCCCGCCTTACTATAATTCCAAAGGTCCCACCATTAATGTCGGGCCGTTCAGCAACAGCCTGGCCTCGAAGAGTGAACCAGAGTTTGTGGCGACCATTTCGAAAATGAAGCAGTCTTGGAATAATCTCAAATTTACAGAGATGTATGTTGCTGCGATTTGTCTTTACGATCGTGGCTATAGAAAGGAAGCAGTCTACTGGTTTTATTCGGCACAGTATCGTGGTCGTCTTTTTGGTATTCTCATTGATCGAGAGAAGATGGGCGGCCTAGGTGATCCTGCATTCGAACTATTCCATACTCAGAATGCCTTCTATCAGTTGGTGGGGCCGTATATAAACGGATATGCTTTCGGTGATATCGATTATCTAATGGAAGTTATTGAAAGAGTTCAGAAAGAAGGTCTGAACGTCCCAGACCTGAATAAGATCTATCCAGGCGTGCTTTTCAAGAAAACGTCGGAATGGAAGCCGGAGAATAAAAATTTGAATCAAGGAATGACGAGTTTTCTGGCCACACTGAAAGAGCAAAAAGGCACTCTCAAGCAGCAGAGAATTGAGGGAGGAATCGAAGCCAAGTTTTCAAAATTAACAAATAAAGAATTAGCAACAAAGTTGAGCGAACGTTCTTCCGCTAATTCGCTAGAAAGTAGTTCACCCTAAAATCAAAACAATTCCGGGGACACCATACATAATTATACAGAGTTCCGAGAGTTCCAGGGACAGCATACATAATTATTGAGAGTTATGTATGCTATCCCCGGAATTGTGGAGTTCTTGACACCGAACGGCAGTTACACCTTAATTTGTGGCGTTCGGTATGATCGATCATAATTCCTATCAGTCATTGATGCAAATGGAGAAGGGGAAATGGCCGAGCCAGAATCTTCTCATATCGACACCAACCTTCGGCTAGAGACGTTTCGGTTCATAGAAAAGAATAAACACGGGCTGGAGACTACTCAACTCACCCTATTCAAATTGTTACAACTTGTCGTCTCACTCACTTGTGGTTTGGTTGCGGCGGCTATTCTTGTAAGAGCAATAAGGGATGGCTTAGTGGGCTGGGGCATTTGGCGTGGTGTTTTGGCGACCCTCGGCGGCATCGCCGTGGGAGTTGTCGGGTTTATTGTCGGTTTTGTGCCCTTCGACTTGCTCGAACGGTTACTGACGAGACGCCTTTTTCGTAAAGTGCAAAAGAGTTCCAATGAAGATCTCTGGAGAATCGTTGACCTCGGTCTATGGAATTTCCGCTACACTCTGGCCCTGCTTCAACTTGGTGCAAGAGGCCAAGACATATGCAGAGAGCTTCCCACCGTCATTAAATTGCTGGCGTCCAATAACCCGCTTTTTCGAGGCTATGCCTGGGATGCGCTCCGGCTGGTGTTCTTCGATGAAGCTCACGCCATCACCGACTACAATCCGAAGGCATCCACCGACGACTGCTGCGCCAAGGTGGCAAGACTACTAAGGGAAATCTCGCCGGACGAAAAGGAGGCACTCCTCTCCTCTTGCCAAGAGCACAAACGCATATCGACCTGGAAGTTGATCGTCCGCACCGACGCCGCCCAATTTTCTTGTGACAAGATTCTCACGTACGTGTTCCAACGAATGCACAACACAAACGCTTCCCCTTCCGACCATGCAAACCCTGCGACGGCACAAGAAGAAACGCCGAAGGGGTAGAGGCTGTATGGTGGGTTAGTTGCCTAGCGGGTGTCCAAAAATAATTTTGGAGTTTTGTGGTGCGGCATGTAGCGATGCTTTGGTAGCGGGTCATTCGGGATCATCCAACCACTGGGCAGTATATTCGGGGGACACGAACCAATTACGGTTGTTTGAGTAATTTTAATGGTCGTCCTGCAGTCAATATAAGGGTTCGGGAGTGTAATTCTATATATTTTTCTTTTTCTAAACGCGGTTTACGATCACAACCAAAGCGCGACCACTGGTCGCGGCTTTACATCCAAAACGCTATCATTGGTCTTGTTTCGATTAATGATTTTTGTCACCGAAACGCGACCGACGGTCGCGGCTTTATATTTGTCATCCCTCGGTTATCTCACGCTCCCCTTTGGGTCGCGGCTATTGAATCTCAGATAAATAATGTCACCAGCCGGCGGTCAACAACCGCCGGAAAACTCGGAAATCCCGCCGGCGGCTGTTAGCCGACAGCTATTAAATGTGACATTTATTACTTGAGACTCAATAAACGATTTACTGATCATTGTCCACTGTACACTGCACACTCATCCCTTATCACTCCGCTTTTTCCGGGACTTGTTCGAGCAATTGCACTAGGACTTTGTCGGGCTCGATGCTTTCGGCTTGGGCCTCGAAGTTTAGAATTATGCGGTGGCGGAGGGAGGGCAGGGTCACGCGGCGGACATCTTCGAAACTTACGTTGTAGCGGCCGTCTAAAAGGGAGCGGACTTTGGCGGCCAGGGCGATGGTTTGCGCGCCGCGCGGGCTGGCGCCCCAGCGGATATATTGATTGGTGATGGGCTGGGCGAACTGCCCGTTCGGATGAGTGGAAAGCACAAGCCGCACGATGTAATCCTGTACGTGAGCGGCCAGAATCACCTCGCGAACCAGGGCCTGCCACTTGAGGATTTCCGATCCATCCATGACTTTTACAGGCTCGATCTGCTCGCCGCGAGTGGTACGGTCGATGATGGCGGCCAATTCCTTGCGCCCGGAGTAGCCCACCAGCATTTTGAAGAAGAAGCGGTCCAACTGGGCCTCGGGCAAGGGATAGGTGCCTTCCTGCTCGATGGGGTTTTGCGTGGCCATTACCAGAAACGGCAGCTTTAGTTGATAGCGCTTGCCAGCAGACGTGACCGAGCCTTCCTGCATGGTTTCCAGCATGGCGGACTGGGTTTTGGGGGTGGCACGATTGATTTCGTCGGCCAGGCAGATTTGCGTGAAGATCGGCCCGCGCTGGAATTCGAAAAACCGTTTGCCTTCGACGGTTTCCATGACCATGTTTGTGCCGAGGATGTCGGCGGGCATAAGGTCCGGGGTGAATTGGATGCGGTTGAAATCGAGGTTCAGGGTTTTGGCCAGGGTGCGGACCAGGAGCGTCTTGCCCAGGCCGGGCACGCCTTCCAGCAGACAGTGCCCGCCGGAGAACAGGCAAGTCAGTACGCCGTGAACGATTTCGTCGTGGCCGACAATCACCCGGTGAATCTGCTCGCGGACCGCCGTGTAACGATCGACGAACTGCCGGGCACGCTTTTCCATCTCTTGTGCGATGCTCATGGGAAATTAGGGGTTAGTGGATAGTGGTTGGTGATTAGTTAAACCGCTTGCGGTTTCGTGATGTTTTTCTCTAGCCCAGGCGTTTACGCCTGGGGCCGGAAGCCGTTGCCATTAATTTCAATGTCAATCCCGTTCACGGGATTCCTTTATTCCCGGATACAGCCGCCCCTAAAGGGGCGAAATGAAAGGGATTACGGAATTCTCCTCATACCCAGGCGTAAACGCCTGGGCTAGAGAAAAGAAATCCGCATTTATAAAAAATAAAGCACATTTATAAAAAATAAAGCACATTTACAAATTGAGTTTTTTAACTTTCAAAAGCATCATACAATAGTTTATTTTTTGTCGCGGTCCTCCCAGACTTTCTTTTTTGCGCGGAGGAGGCGTTCGGTATAGGATTCGGCCTCGGTTTTTTGGGGTTCGGTGATCGAGGGTTTTTCGGCGGGTTTGGACGGCTTATCTGCGCCGGGCGGTTCTTCGAGAACGGTAAGGTCGGCCGGTTTTTGGGCTTGGGGCATTTCGAAGCGGACCGCCACGCGGCGTTGCTCGATTTGCTCGGTTACTTCGGCCTTTTTGCCGCGGAGGCGCTGGATGAACTCGGGCGCGGCAGGCTTGGGCTGACGGCGGAGGAGCCAATCGCGGGCCCGGCCTGCCAGCGGCGGCACCCAGGCCACATTAACCTGCACGCGGCGGAAGAACACGTCGCCGAAAAACAGGCAACTTGCGAAGAGCAACAAATATTGCCAGGCATCTTGGCTGCTCCGCGCCTTGAGCAAGTTGTGGCGAAAGGTATTCACCGCGAGCAATTGTTCCAGGGTGTCGGCTTTAGTTTTGGGCTCGATGATCAAGCCGGGCTTGCCGTCCTTGGGCGTCATGCCGGCGAGTTGATCGAGCAAGGCATCATTGGGCGACAGTTCGCGGAATTCGTCGGAATAAGGCACGTTTATGCCCGTGCGGATGGGCGACTGGCCCGCGCCCGGGCTGATCATGACAAAATAACTGCCCGCGTCTTTGGCGGCGAATTCGCCGACGTAGCGGCCCGGGGCGGATTGCTCGATTTTCATAGGTACGGGCTGCATATCGGGTCCCACGGCGGTGCCGTTCATGTTGAGGAAGTTGAGGAACTCGTCGTTTTTATCGAGGGCATTGATCACCATCCGGACCCGGCCGTCGGTGCAGTTGGTGGCGACGGTGAATTTGCCGGAGCCGCCCGCCGGGCGCATCGACCAGCGGACCATCTGACCGAATAGTTTATCATACAATTGGCTGTTGACCCAGTCGCCGGTCCATCGCGCGCCGGCGTCGCTGGTAAAGACCACGGCCTTGCCCAGGCCGTAGGTCCAAGTGGCCAGGATCGTGTTGTTTT
Source organism: Thermoguttaceae bacterium (assembly GCA_049516935.1). Classification (GTDB taxonomy): domain Bacteria; phylum Planctomycetota; class Planctomycetia; order Pirellulales; family Thermoguttaceae; genus JBEKIK01. The sequence continues at coordinate 6,698 of JBEKSO010000054.1, read as the reverse complement.
TATCGCCGGCCGGCTCGGGCGAGGTGAGCAGGGTCTCGACCAGGGGATTTTCTTTTTTATCGGTGAGCACGAAACCTTTGATGGGCGGCAGGGGATCGTCGATGCCGCTGAGGATTTCGTGTGGGAACCGGACACGGGGATTAACGGGATGTACTTCCCAGATCAGCGGCCGGGCAACGCGGCGGGCTTCGATCTGGAATATCTTTGGGAGCGAATTGGCGCTTTTCACCTCGTAATATTTTCCGCCCGAGGCCGAGGCGATGCTGCTTAAGCGGGAACTTTCGGGCTGACCGTGCGTTCCCACTCCCACGGTAGTGATGGTAACTTGCATGGCCTTCAATTTATTGATAATCGACGAGCTTGGCGGGGAAGGATCGCCGTCGCTGATAATGATCATGTGCTTGACGGCCAGGGTGGGGACCTTATCGAAACCCTGTTTGGCCAGCGTCATGGTAGGCTCGAAATCGGGCATGTCGCCGGGCATCATGCGGTCCAGGCGGGTAAACATTTGATCGCGGAATTGACCGACGGGCAGCAAGCCGGGCCCCCAAAGCCAGGTTTCACGGCCCTGCCAATGAATGACGCCGCAATAATCTTGGGGGCCGAGGGCTTTGACGGCCTCGCGGGCAATGACCTTTTGCCAGTAGTTTCCGTTGGCCATTTCGCTGGCGTGCATGATCATGACCAACGCGCCATTGGGAACCACCTTGGCGGACTTGATTTGAAAGTCGACGGGCATGGCTTTTTCGAGTTCGGTGCCGGTCCAGCCGCCGGCGCCGAAGCTATTGGGCCCGCCGATCAGTATCAGGCCCGCCCCCATTTGCTGCGTGTTTCGCACGAGCATGGCGATTTGGGCGTCGCTGAAGGCCACGTCCTGACTGGTGGCGCGGGGCACGTCGGCCAGGACGACCGCATCGTAGGGCTGGAGTTCGGCAAGGCTGGTGAAGAGCTGGCTGGTAGATTGGACGTCGATTTCCAGGCCCTGTTTTCGCAGTCGTTCGACCAAGACGGCGAATTCGCCGGGGCGCTCGGCGTCTTCGATAAACAGCACCCGGCCTTTGCCCTGCACGTAAGTGAAAGCCGTGGCCCGGTTGTTTTGCGGCATGGCGTCGTCTTCGGGCCGGTCGGGGATGAAGCGGGCTTCGTAGGAGTAGAAATTCGGCTGATCGATTTCCTGGCGGATGGTGAAGACTTTTTTGCCCGGCGGCAGGATCACCGCTTCGTCGCTGAGGATGTCGGTGCGGCCAGCGGCGGAACGCGTGAGTTGCAGGCGCCCGCGGACTTCGCCCGTATCGCCGGGCCGCGGCGCGGCTGTGTTGGTTATCAACACGCGGAGGTCGAAGGGCTGGCCGCGGCGGACGTCGGCGGGAATGGCCACGCGCTCGACGATGATTTCGGCCCGGGTTTGATAGCGGACGGGCATCACGTCGATTCCCACGCCCGCCTGGGCAAGGCCCTGGGCCTGCTCGACGGCGTTGCCCAGGTTCTGGTTGCCGTCGCTAATGATCACGATTCGCTTGGCGGCGTCTTCGGGAAACGAGGCCTGGGCGAGTTTCATGGCCGCGGCAATGTTGGTGTATTCGGGATCGAATATGCTTTCGATCTTGGAGGACATCTGCACGTTGTCGTCGTAGGGCGGGATTTCGATGGCCGCGTCGCGGCCAAAGACGATCGCGCCCACGCGATCGCGGTCCTTGCGATGCTTCCTGATCTCGGCATTGACATACTTGATCATCGCCTCGCGGCTTTGCACGGGAATGCTGAGCGACTGATCGAGGAGAAAAATGGTCGTCAGCCGGTCGCTGGTGCGGACGATCTGAATTTCGGCCAGGGCGAGGATCAGGCCCAGGAGCACCAGGCTGCGGATAATCAAAACCAGCATCCGCCGCACGCCGCCCAAGCCGGCCACCTTACGAAAACTGTACCACCAAAGCGCGGGTATCAGCGCTAAAAGCAGCAGATACCAGGGCGAGAGGACGGCGAGGCGGTAAGTGAACATGGGGGGAAATGATGAACGTAGAATGATGAATGATGAATTGTTTTCGCTTTACATTTTAACGACTTGCACGCGATGGTTGTAAGTATCGAGGACATAAATCATGCCTTGGCTGTCGCGGACCAGTGCCCAGGGGTTGTTGAGTTGTCCTTCTTGGCGGCCTTCGCTGCCCCAGCAGCCCAGCGAGCGGCCATCGCGGGTGAATCGCTGCACGCGGTGGTTGCCGAATTCGCAGACGTAGACGGTTCCGTCAGGGGCCAACAGCAGATCATAAGGATAATAAAGTTCGCCAGGAGCGCCGCCTTCTTTTCCCCAAATTTTCAGCAACTTTCCTTGCGAGTCGAAAACCTGGATGCGGTGGTTGCATGCATCGGCGACCCAGATGTGATCGTTTTCATCGACGGCCATTTTTTGCGGCCTGATGAACTGTGCTGGCTCGGATCCGTGGCCACCCCATTGCAGGATGAACTGGCCCTGGGGAGAGAATTTTTGGATGCGGTCGAATTCACCGTATTCGGAAACGTAGATATTATTGTGCGAATCCACAACGGCGTGGGTCACCAGTCCGAACTCGCCCGGGCGCTCGCCCTTAGTGCCGCCGAGCCTTTTAATCATTTGCCCGTCGGGGCTATAGATCAGCACCTCGTAATAATGAGTGTTGGCTACCAGCACATTGCCGTCATTGCCGATCGACAGACCCGTGGGCTTGCCAAATTGGTGATCTGGAGTCTGCCACTTGTTGATAAAAGTGCCGTCCGGGGTAAAGACCTGGATGCGGGCGGTCATATCGACGATGTAGATGCGATCGTGGCGGTCGATAGCCATTGCGCGGGGTCTTTGAAAACGGCCATCGGAGATGCCCTGTCGTCCCCAAACGGCTTGCAGCTTGCCGATGGATGATCGATCGGTATCGCAGCCTGAGGGCAATAGCACCATTAGCAGTATCAGGAATGTATTGGCGATTTTCATCCTTCATCCTTCATTCTTCATCCCTTCATCCTTCATTCTTCATCCCTTCACGGGCGTTCCCCCCATAAGCGTACTTAGTTTTTGGAAATAATTCCAGAAGGCAGGGATGGTAATTTTCGATTCTGAGTTTTGTATTCACAATTTCCACCCATTTCTCCCCTAAGCCGCGGGTTGACGATTTGTCGCAAGGGGTGATATACTAATATGTTTGGATAAATAAAGGGAGAAATTATCAGGCGAAATTTATGCCCCCGATGGTGATCGACGTCCGCAGCGCAGAAGATTGGCGGGATGTGGTGCATCGTGCCGTTCAGACATTGGCTGAAGGGGGATTAGTCGCCTTTCCCACGGAAACGGTTTACGGCATCGGCGCCAGCGCATTGGACGAATGTGCAGTGGTGCGGATGGTGGAAATCAAAGGCCGGGCGAAAAACAAACCACTTACGCTGGCGATAAAAAGCGCGGAAGAGGCCTTGGACTATGCCCCGGACATGTGCCCTTTGGCCCAGCGCCTGGCAAGGCGTTGCTGGCCGGGACCGATTACCTTGGTAATAGACGATTCGCATCCGGAGAGCCTAGTTCGGCGTTTGCCGCCGCTGGTTCAAAAGGCGGTTTCGCCGGAAAACGCCATTGGACTGCGGGTGCCGGGTCACCAGGTGATTTTGGACGTAATGCGGATGCTTGCCGGACCTTTGGCCCTTAGCAGCGCCAATCGTTCAGGGCGGGCGGAAGCCGTTACGGCCGAGGATGTTTTAGACAACTTTGGAGAAGAACTGGACCTGGTTTTAGACGACGGGCGGTGCCGTTTCGGGCAGCCTTCATCGGTGGTCCGCGTACAAGGCAAACATTTGGAAGTCCTGCGTCAAGGCGTGGTTCCCCAGCGTACGCTACAGCGCCTTTCCAGCTTGATGCTGCTTTTTGTGTGTACTGGCAATACATGCCGCAGTCCCATGGCCGAAGCCATATGCCGCGATTTGATCGCCAAGCGCCTGGGCTGTAAAAACGAGGAATTGGAAGACCGGGGCGTATTGGTGATGTCGGCGGGGATCGCCGCCATGATGGGAGGACGGGCGACACACGAAGCCATACAAACCATGGAACAGATGGAACTCGATCTAATCAATCACGAAACACAACCGCTGACCGAATCGCTGGTGCGGCACGCCGATTTGATCTTTGCCATGACCAAGTCGCATCGCGAGGCGATTCTTGCGCAATGGCCGTCGGCTTCGAGCCGCACGCGCCTCTTGAGCCGCGACGGCTCGGACATATGCGACCCGATCGGCGGTCCCTTGGAACGTTACGAACAATGTGCGGTACAAATTCGCCGGGAATTATCGGCCCAGGTAGAAGAATTGGAGATATAACATGCGTATTGCCATCGGCACGGATCATCGCGGTTTTTCGCTTCGCGCGAAGCTAGTCGATATGTTGCATCAAGTCGGCCATGAAGTTGTTGACATCGGAACATTTACGCCCGACGCCATCGATTATCCCGACATCGCCGCGCAAGTAGCCGACAAGGTGAGCCGCGGCGAAGTGGAGCGTGGGATTTTAGTGTGCGGGACGGGTTTGGGGATGTGCATAGCAGCCAACAAGTTTCCCGGGGTAAGGGCCACCCCATGCCACGACGATATAACGGCGGAACTAAGCCGCCGCCACAACGACTCGAACGTGCTCTGCCTTTCAGCCGATCTGTTGGGAGAGAGGCTTATCGACCGCATGATCGAAATCTGGCTTGCCGCGCCGTTCGAGGGCGGCCGCCACCAGCGGCGGGTTCAAAAAATAACCGACTTGGAACATCGCGTCGAGGAGGAATTGCGGGAAAAACAGAAATAGATGCGGATTCGCCGCGGCAAAGGCAACGCAGCTTCGGTTGACTTTTCCGGGAGTATTGATTTTAACGGCCAAGTTATCCGGAGAATTACATTATTACTGATCCGGCGATGAAAAATATTAAAGAATTATGCCCCAAAAGGCTGCGGGCTATTGGAACGGAGGCGGTTTCCGATTAAAATCAATGTCTGGGGCGTGGAAAAAAATATCACTTTGAGGAATCGTTTTTTTAACGGCCTTGTATCCATCGTTACTCCGCTGAAAGTCACGGTTTCATGTACGAATCACGTCACCCTCAACCGGATGAAGTCGATCAGTTGCTTCGCAACGCCGAACTGCGCGACGAACTGGAACGATACTTCGACGAATCGATCAGCCGGGTGAATATTCAGCACGCCACGCTGGCCGCCGAGAACGAGTTTCTGGCCTGCATGCTGGCCTGGGAACAGGCGCCGGTGCTGCCGATATACCGCTGGTTCGATCCCGAGCTGCGGCCACCGCGTCCCGAGTCGCTGGGCGATCAGGATTTGCAGAAGATTCTTTGGGACGTGATCCGCAAGCTATATCAAAAGCGGATCGTATTGGATTTCACGGGCCACTTAAGCGACAGGGAATTATATTGCCTGATCTATCGCGACATTTTGCCCGCCCGGGAAAAGAAAATCGAATGGCCGAACAACTACTTGCACTGGGATTGCACCGGACCGAACGGCGATCCGGAAGTCTGGCTGCGCTATTACGCCACCGATGAGGAACGCGAAGATTGGTCGGAGACCTACGGGCAACCTCTACCGCTTACCGAACCGTTGCCTTATCCGCGGAATTTGCCCCGCGAACCGGAGTCCTGATCAGGAACGAACGAGTAAAACAGTCGCGGTTTCGCTCAGTGGACTTCAAATTTTAAAACAATAAGCGATCAGTAAACTGACCATCTCTTATAAGTCACGAATCTGAAATTCTGAACCCCGAACGCTGAACCCTGAAACCCGGGCCTTGTTCACTGGAGCGGTTCATTCTTGGCGGTCGGGAGCGCTCGGCCGCATCACCGGTCCCTCGCCCCTGGTTGCTTTGGCTGGGGCATGGCGTTTGACGGCGGCCTGCAACTCCGTTAGCAAGCGTTCTATTTGCCGTTGAAGGCGATAATCTTGAGACACGACAAGCAGCCGGGCTGGGCCGGTGGAAACAAGTTGGATTGTACCGCGGCCTCCGGCGCCATTCCAGCTTTCCGGGGCTACGGCGGAAGTAATCAAATCAGCCAAAGCTTCGGGCTCTTCCGAGGTTTTACCTTGGCCGTCGGAGACGGTCGCCAGCTCGGTGATATCATATACCTTGGTGAATTGCATATTTTGGATCGCTGCCGGCGTGGAGATCACGATCGCTTCGCAATAAATCGTCCAGCTTAATCCAAGGGGCCGAATCGCAAGTTCCAATGCCGAGCGGACCGTAACGTCCTTGAGTTTAATCGACAGCGGGGAATCTGCGCCGATTTCTTTTTCGCCTAGCGCGCGGTAGTCGATCACCACGTTTACGCCGTACTTATCCCGCAGCGTGGAAACGAAGCTGCTCAGGCTGACATCGGCGAAGTCGAAAGTGTCTTTTTGCGAAAGGGCATTTTCGATATCTTGCTGGGCGGATTGATCGGCCGGCTGGCCATGCGCCGCGGCGGTAAAAACGCCGAACCAGACGACGGTCGATAACGCCAAGATGCCAGCAACGTGTTTGCGATTCATCACTTTCTCTCTTTCTGAAAAACAGTCGGATTGGAGTAAGCGGCGCCATCAAGGCCATGTTCAGGCGCTAACTCCCGGCTGTGTACGATAATAGGTAAAAACAAGCAAAAGTCAAGTTTGGCGAGCGGGCATGCCAAGCGCAAATAGGGCATAGCCGAAAGCGAATG
>JBEKSO010000053.1:0-13881 GCA_049516935.1 Thermoguttaceae bacterium | reverse complement strand
GAACACAATCCAAATTATGCCGGGGCATACAACAATCGCGGATCGGCGCTTAAGCAATCAGGCCAGCCAGACAAGGCCCTGGCCGACTTCACCAAGGCCATCGAACTCGATCCGAAATACGCCGGGGCATACTATAATCGAGGAATTGTCTACAACGATTCAGGCCAGCCAATCAAGGCCATTCCCGACTTCACCAAGGCCATCGAACTGAATGCAAAATATTTCGAGGCGTACTATGATCGGGCAATTGCATTTAATAAATCGGGGCAACCTGCCAAGGCTATATCCGACTACACCATGACCATCGAGCTCGACCCAAAACACGTCCGGGCATACGTCAATCGCGGCAATATCTATAACAATACGGGCCGACGGGAGCAGGCTATTTCGGACTATACCAAGGCCATCGAACTCGATCCAAAAAACGCCGACGCGTACAATAACCGGGGAAGTGCATGTAGCGGCGCGGGCAAATTGAACGAGGCTGTTTCCGACTGCACCAAGGCCATCGAACTGAACCCAAATTATGCCTTCGCCTACAACAATCGAGGATTTGCCTACAACAAGTTAGGCCAACCCCAACAAGCTATTCTTGACTTCTCCAAGGCCATCGAACTCGATCCAAAATTCGCCGGAGCGTACTTTAATCGAGGAATTGCCTATAAGAAAGCGGGCCAAAACGACAAGGCCATATCCGACTACAACAAAGCCATCGAACTCGACCCGAAAAACAGCTTCGCCTACAATAATCGAGGATTTGCCTATAGCGATTCCGGCCAGCTGGATGAGGCCATTTCCAACTATAACAAGGCCATAGAACTCAACCCAAAATATGCCGGGTCTTATGCCAATCGGGGCGTGGCTAACGCCAAATTGGGGAAAATGGAAGACGCGAAAACGGATTTGCGCCGGGCAATACAGTTGGACCCCGGCTTGAAAGAATCGCTTACCAAAAAGGCCGAAGAATTGCATTTGGATTTGTAGGGAGTCACTTGGATAATTGACGTTTCATCTTAACCAACCTCTTTCTTGAAAGGAAATCGATATGTGAACGAGCATGGCATGTGCGGCGTTGGGGTATTCGATGTTTGGAGCGTATCCTGGCGGGGTTGATATGGAAAACGTCAGTTACCGACCTTTTTCTAGCTAATGAACCATCATATTTCGGATCACGTATATAAAGATAAATAGAAATGGATTTTGTATATCCGTGGTAAAAACTGTGGATCAATTGCTACGCAAAGGTCAATAAGAGTCGATTCGATGTATGATACTGTAACTAGTATGTTGGTTGCAAAGCCGATTCGGCTGCGGCGATACATTTGGGCATTGACAGGGTTTTGGACTGTCGCCATTGCGGTGGTATTGACATGGAGGTTGCTGGATGAGCGTAACCAGGCGATTGATATCGCTCAAAGTGAGGCGGCGGGCGCTTGGAAGAAGGAGGTCGCGGTTATACGTTGGGCCGCCGACAGTGGCGCCGTCTATGTTCCAGTCACGGACAAGACGCCACCCGATCCCAATCTGGCATACCTTCCTGAACGCGATGTCTCGACGAAGGCGGGGCAGAAACTGACGGTGATCAGCCCGCCGATGATCATGGACCAGGTCCATGCGTTGTCGCGGGGGCAATCCGGCTTCAAAGGACATATCGCCAGTTTGAAGCCGATCCGACCTGATAACGCGCCCGATCCGTGGGAGAAATGGGCCCTGGAAGCGTTTGCCCGCGGGGCTTCCGAGGAAAACACTGAAGAGACTATCGATGGGCATACTTATCTTCGACTGATGCGCCCACTGCTAATCGACGCGTCCTGCATGCACTGCCATGGAGAACAAGGTTACAAAGTGGGCGATATACGCGGAGGTCTGACTATCTCCGTGCCCATGGATCATGTCCTTGAGAAACAAAATGAGGAAACAATCCGCCGCATCTTGGGCTACGGCGGGATATGGATTCTCGGCCTGTTCGGCATCGCGCTGCTGTCGCGCCAACTCCGACACCAGGTCGAACACCGTTCCCAGGCGGAACGTAAGTTACAGGAAGCCCATGATGTTCTAGAGCATCGCGTGGCGGAACGAACTTCGGAATTAGCTCAGTCCAACCAACAGTTGCAAAACGAGATAGTCGAACGCAAAAAAGCGGAACGATGGCTGTTGGAAAGCGAACAGCGGTTCCGGGGCTATTTCGAACAAGGACTGGTTGGCATGGCGATTTTATCTGTAGATAAAGAGTGCCTTGAAGTCAATCAACAGCTATGCAAATTACTCGACTATACGGAAATCGAACTAATCGGGAAGTCGTGGACGGATCTCACTCATCCTGACGACTTGCCCGCCGAAGAATCGCAGTTCAAGCGGATATTGGGAGGAGTGATCAACGGATTCGTCATGGATAAGCGATTCGTCCGCAAAGGCGGCAAGATCCTTTACGCCCGCATCTCCATGCAGTGCATGGAAAAAGAGGATAAGAGCATAGATTGCATCCTGGCCTTAGTCCAAGATATGGCTGATCGCAAGAGTACGAACGAAAAGGTCCACGAGTAGGTCTGATGCTTGCTTTGCGATGTGTATCACTGTATCGGGGGGCGGGCGATGACGGCGTCGCCTGCCTACCCAATTTTTTTTGTAGGGCGATTGAAAAATCGATCAACGGAAACTATCTGAGATTATTCCCTATAACACAAAAACAATCCCGGGCAGAACGATGTTGCTGTGGATGCCATGGGCGCCTCAATGGGCGCATTAGAGTCCTACCTCTTTATGGTGGTTGATATTCAAGGCCTAATCATCCTAGCTCACGCCGGTTAAAGTCCCGGCCATCTGCGGATATTGGGGTATTTGCCGACTTGGACTGCGTATAATGGAATATATCAGTCTATCGGTGGAGCCTGCTTCCGTGAAATTAATCCTTTTCGCCCTGCGGCGGCCTATTACCGTGATGGTTGTTTTGGCAGGGGTGCTTTTGGGATGCTTCCTTGCGCTTGGGCAGATGGGAATCGACATTTTCCCCAGCCTGAACCTTCCGGTAATCTATGTCAGCCAGCCGTACGGCGGCATGGACCCGTCTCAGATGGAAGGATTCCTGGCAAATTATTATGAATACCATTTCCTGTATATCACGGGAATTCACCACGTTGAATCCAAGAACATCCAGGGTCTTTCCTTGATGAAGTTATATTTTCATCCTGGAACCGACATGGCCCAAGCCATGGCCGAGACGGTTGGTTATGTCAATCGTGCCCGATCGTTCATGCCGCCCGGCACGGTGCCTCCGTTCATAATGCGTTTCGATACGGGCAGCGTGCCGGTGGGATATTTAGTGCTGTCCAGCGAGACTCGCAGCATTGGCGAGATCCAGGACCTGGCCTTGTTTCGCGTGCGGCCGATGTTCGCCGGCCTGCCGGGAGTTTCCGCGCCGCCGCCGTTCGGCGGCAACCAGCGGACCGTGGTGATCACGGTCGACCCGCAACGGCTGCGGGCCTACGACATGACGCCGGACGACGTAGTCAATGCCCTGGCCCAGAGCAACGTGATCAGTCCGTCCGGCAATCTGCCAGTTGACGGCAAATACCCGTTCGTGCCGGTCAACACGGTAGTGCGCGACGTCGGCGAGTTGGAAACAATTCCCTTGCGAACCGGCCCCAAGGCGCCCGTATACGTCCGTGACGTGGGATATGTTCAGGACGGCACGGATGCTCCCACCGGATATGGACTGGTCAATGGGCGCCGATCGGTGTATTTGCTGGTCACCAAGCGGGCCGATGCCTCGACCTTAAGCGTAGTAAACGAGGTGAAGGCCGCGCTGCCCGACATGCAGGCCGTGCTGCCGCCCGACATTCACGTCAGTTACGAGTTCGATCAATCGCCATACGTAACCCGAGCCATCTGGGGCGTTGTAAGCGAGGGAGCGCTGGGCGCAGTGCTGGTTGGTTTGATGATCCTGCTATTTCTGCGTGATTGGCACAGCGCTATGATCGTGTTGTTGAACATCCCCCTGGCACTGATGGCGGCCGTGGTGGGGCTATGGCTTGCCGGGCAGACGATCAACATAATGACCCTTGGCGGTCTTGCACTGGCCATCGGGATCCTGGTGGACGAAGCGACCGTGGCCATCGAAAACATCCACAGCCATTTGGAACGCGGGCAGGCGCCGGCAGTGGCGGTCCGCGACGGGGCCGCCGAGACCTCGATCCCCAGGCTATTGGCCATGGTCTGCATTCTGGCCGTGTTCATCTCGTCGTTTTTCATGCAAGGGGCGCCCAGGGCCATGTTCGTGCCCTTGTCCATGGCCGTGGGATTCTCGATGTTGGCCTCCTACCTGTTGTCGAGCACTTTCGTTCCCGTGCTTTCGGTTTGGATGCTCCGCCGTGCGGTCGTGGGCGACGATCTGGCCTCCGTCCTCACAGCGACCGGTCGCCCGTCCCAAGGCAAACGATTTTTTTCTTTGGGCTGGCTGCAGGCGGCCTCGTTCAAGCGTTTCCGCCGCGGGTATGAGCGGCTGTTGGAGAAACTCGTCCGTTTCCGCTGGACGCTTGTGGCGGCATATCTTGCAGCATGTTTGGCGATAATCGTAATATTTGGTTCTCGGCTGGGCATGGAGATTTTTCCCAGCATCGACACCGGACAATTCCGCCTCCGCATGCGGGCACCCGATGGAACAGACATCAACCAGACTGAACAAATCGTGCTGAAAGCCCTGGGCGTGGTCAAAGATTTGGCCGGAGCGAACAATGTGCGGACTACACTGGGATACCTCGGTACGATTCCCACGACTTATCCTATCAACGCCGTGTTTCAGTGGATGCGGGGACCCGAGGACGCGGTGATGTGGGTGGCCTTGAAAAAGGAAAACGGCATCAACATCGAGCAGTTTAAAGAGAAACTCCGCGGGCGGTTGGCCCAAGCCCTTCCCGGCGTGCAGTTTTCCTTTGAACCGGCCGACATCGTCAACGAGGTGATGAGCTTTGGCTCGCCCACTCCGGTGGAAGTGGCTGTAAGCGGTCCGGACTTTACCGTAACCCGTCCTTACGCCGTAAAATTGATGGATGAGATCGGCAAGCTCCCGGGTCTTAGAGATCTCCATATCGTCCAATCGCTCGATTATCCCATGATCAAAGTCGACGTGGATCGCAAGAAGGCGGGAACGGTGTACGTCACGCCGAACGACGTGGCCAGGTCTTTGGCCGAGGCCACCTCGTCCAGCCGCTTCACGGTGCCGAACTACTGGGCCGATCCCAAGACAGGCATCGGATACCAGGTGCAGGTAGAAATTCCCCGTCCGGTAGTGCGTTCACCAAAGGGGATCAAGCCCATCGGGTCGGTCGCCGATTTGGAGATGGTTCCGGTCAAGCAAAACGCCGCCGGCCAAATTCTGGTACGAGATATCGCCAATATTTCCGCCGGAATCATGCCGGGCGAAATCGACCGCTATAACATGCAGCGGCAGGTGAGCATGACGGCAAACCTCGCCGGCGCCGACCTGGGTTCCGCATCCGGGGACATCTCAACGGCGATCAAGCGAGTGGGAGAGCCCCCGCGCGGTGTCAAGGTCCAAGTCCGCGGACAGATTCCGCCCATGCGCGACATGCTCGGCGGGCTGGCCTTGGGACTGGGGTTGGCCATCGTTGTTATCTTTCTTTTGTTGTATGCTAATTTTCAATCGTGGCGCCTGTCGCTGGTTACCGTGTCCACCGCGCCCGCGGCAATCGCCGGGGTGGTAATAATGCTCTACTTTACCAGCACGACTTTGAACATCCAGTCATTCATCGGCGCGATTATGGCCGTGGGTGTGGCCATGGCCAACGCGATTCTGCTGGTCACATTCGCCGAAAACCGGCGGCGGGCACCGACCGGGCGCCGTCGCGAAGCGATGGTCGGCGTTGGTCGCGGCGAAGCCGCAAACGCGGCGGCCGTCGAGGGCGCGGGGAGCCGCTTGCGCCCCATTCTCATGACCACCTGCGCAATGATGGCCGGCATGCTGCCCATGGCTTTGGCTTTGGGCGAATCCGGTCAACAGAATGCGCCCTTGGGTCGGGCAGTCATCGGCGGGCTGGCGGCAGCCACAGCCGCCACGCTGCTGGCGCTGCCTTCGGTCTTCGCCCTTGTGCAATCGCATGCCAGCATGCAATCGGCCTCGCTCGATCCGGGCGATCCAAACAGCGCCTACCACATTCCTTCGGCCATCCCAGGAGATTCGTAAAATGAATCGTTTCATTTTTATCACATTATTGGCCGTGGATGCCGCCGTACCGGGATTCATCGCCGGGTGTAACTCCTCAACTTCGGCTAAGCAACAGCCGGCGGGGTCCGCGGCGGGCGCGACTGCCGGCCGATTACACGTCGCTGCCGGTCAACCCCAGCGAAAAACACTCCGCCTGGAGAGCGCGCAGCCGGGTTGGATCGAGGCATTCGAGCAGACGCCGCTGTTATGCAAACTGCCCGCCTATGTTGAAAAATTACATGCCGATATCGGCGACCGGGTCGAAGCGGATCAACTACTCGTGGAATTGTGGATTCCCGAAATGCAAGACGAGCTTCAGCAGAAAGAAGCGGCGGTGGTTCAGACCCGGGCCGAGATCGAGCAAGCCGCCGCGGCGGTCCGCGCCGCCGAGGCCGCCCTGGCGACTGCCCAGGCAAACATAAGTTTGATGGAGGCGGGAAACGTCCGGGCCGACGCCGATTACATACGCTGGCAGTCGCAGTATGAACGCATCAGCAAGCTCGTGGCCGACGGCTCGCTGGATCGCAAACTCCAAGACGAGACGCAGGATTCGCTCAAGGCCGCCGAAGCTGCACAGGCGGAGACGCGGGCGAAAGTGGCGTCGGCCAAGGCGACGCTATCGGAGACTCGAGCCAAAGTGGCCAGCGCAAAGGCCAACGAAGCATTGACCCGCGCCCGCCTAGGAAATGCGCAAGCCGATCTGTCCCGTCAAAAGACGCTGCTAAAGTACACGCAAATCCGAGCGCCGTATGACGGCGTGGTGACCGAGCGGAACGTTGTCCGGGGCGATTTCGTGCAACCGGCGGGAGCTGCCATGGCCAAGCCGCTATTGACAGTTGCCCGAACCGACGTCGTTCGCGTATTCGTCGATGTCCCGGAAATGGAATCATCACTGGTCGAACCGGGCCGGCCAGGGTACATCAGCGTGCAGGCCATTCCGGATAAGATAGTGGAAGGGAAAGTGACGCGAACGAGTTGGGCCTTAGGTGCAAATCGAACCTTGCGGACGGAACTGGATCTTCCCAATCCAGATGCCGCGCTCCGGCCCGGCATGTACGCAACCGCGCATATTATTCTTCAAGAACATCCGGACGTTTATGTTCTTCCGATTTCCGCCGTCGTCCGCGAGGACAAACGCACGTATTGTTGGACGGTCCAAGAAGGCCGGGCGGTACGGACGCCGATTACTCTGGGGCTCCAGGTCGGAAACGACGTAGAAGTGGTTTCAGGCTTGAAGCCTGATGAAATTGTAATCCAAACGCAGGTCGGTTCGCTCCAAGATGGCCAGGCGGTCGAGGTAGCTCAGCCGGATGGGCGCTAAAGCAACATTCGATAAGAGTAAGATTGACATTCAAACTGTTAAAATGGCTGCCTCAAAGAAATTTTGAGTTATGAACGGCCGTGCGATAAAATGGTGAAGAAATGCTTATTACATCGAGTTTTCCGGTATAAAAACCGTTGAGATTGCAGGATGTATGTCTTGTGACGCGATCAAAAACGCGTTCAGAGATGAGTCGGGGTTGAATTGGTTGGCAAGATTCTCCAATGATGCCGATTTTGCACATTTATCCTGATGTTCTAAGAAGCGCCCTGACGAAGACCCGTGAGAGACACCATCATCTGTGCGTGTCATAGTGCGCGCTTACAGCGGGCGGTGTACAAAATTCTTCGGCCAATTTGGCACATGGCAAGGACGCTGATAAAAACACCTTTCTTGAACCGGCGAATATGTGTGTCCGCAGGATTCGCCCTGTTGGTTGCTGCGTCCGTCGTAATGCAAAACCTTTCCGCCCGGGGACAGAATCCCATATTCAGCGGGCAAATAACGGCCTTGGATCCGCGCATCGAGTCCGCAGGCGGCATCACGCCTTTTGAGTATCCCGCAATCATCAACTTTTCAGGCGCCCTGATGCTGGCGGTGGGACAAAATCCGCAGATAGGTTTTGCCGATCAGCAGATCAACGAGGCTTTCGCACAATTGAAGGGCGCCAAGGTCCTGTGGCTGCCAACCATTCGAGCCGGCGTAAGCTACATAAATCATGACGGCCCGTTACAGGCTAACGATGGTTCGGTGCCGGTGAGCAGCCGCTCGGCCGTGGAGGCCGGACTGGGGATGTATGCGGTTGGCGGCGGCGCCCCGGCAATTCCCGGGCTCTCGGCAAAGTTCGGTTTGACGGACGCGGTATTTCAACCCCACATCGCGGAGCAAGCCGTGTCTGCCAAGCGGCATGCCGCCACGGCAGCGACCCACGACATTCTCCTATCCGCGGCCCTTGCATATCTTGATCTGTTGCGGGCCTTTCAACAACAATCCATTGCCGAAGAGACGCTCAATAACACGGGGCAACTTGCCGCACTGACAGCCGCGTTCGCCCGCACCGGCCAAGGCAACCAGGCCGACGCCGATCGCATGCAAACAGAACTTGCCATACGAAAAAATGCCGTGGCGCAGGCCGCCGCGCAAACCAAGATTGCCTCGGCTCGTCTGGCTGAAGTGCTTAATTTGGATCCGACTCGCGTCCTCGTGCCAGAGGAACCGGCGATTGTGCCCATCGAATTGGTTTCGCATGAGGCTAAGGCGGCTCAACTGGTGGCCGACGGATTGTCGCAAAGGCCCGAGTTGGCCGAGAGCCACAGCCTAGTCGCGGAAGCAGTTAACCGCCTGAATCGCGAGCAATACGCGCCGCTATTGCCCAGCGTGCTTTTGGACGTAAGCCAGGGGGGATATGGCGGCGGAAAAGGCGCCACTGTAGCAGACTTTCGCGGCCGATTCGATTTCGACGCTACGGCATACTGGGAACTCCGCAATTTCGGTATGGGGGAAGCGGCCGCCCGCGATGCAGCCCGATCTCGGCTTGAACAGGTCAGGCTCTCTCAAGTCAGGTTGATGGATCATGTGGCTCGTGAGATTGTCGAGGCGAATACGCAAGCCCTGTCTCTACGAGAACAAGTAGGTGTAGCCCAGTCCGGAATCCTTGTGGCAAGCGAGTCTTACCGGCGGAACGTGGAGCGAATCCGCGGCGGTCAAGGATTACCGCTGGAAGTGCTGCAGTCGATCCAAGCCCTCGACCAAAGCCGCCGCGAATACCTGCGAGCAGTGGGTGATTATGACGAGTGGCAATTTCGCCTTTACCGCGCCTTGGGCTGTCCCATCCCATGTCTAAAGCCTGTTGCTAAATAAGTCGGATCATCATTAGTGCAATTCAGTTTTGGGGGCGGACAGGCGAGAGGAATCGCGGGCAAACGGGGCCATTGACGGCGGCCGGGAGGTATCTATTTTCTCGACCTCGCCCAGGGGAGTTTTGCATACCACAATCTGTGCGGGAAAGCCCAGGGCCCGGTAAAGTTGAAATTGCGCCCGGTTGTAGTTATTGATGGCGGCATAATAGGTTTCATAGGCCCGATTCAACTGTTGCAGCGCAGCGACGGCTTCCTGCGGCCGGCTGAGAAGTATTAATAATTCCCCGCTACCTCTGGTTTGGCCGAGAGCCGTGAGTGTGCCGTTGAAAGTAATGGTGGCTTCTTTCACTGTGTTTGTAGCGTCATCTATTTGTGCGGCAGTTGCTTCGAGTTCAGCATGGGCTTGAACCACTTCCTGTGCCACCTGGTCCTGGATATTAAATAATTCTATGCAGGCTTTTTGTTGTTCGGCAGCCCGCTGACGGACCAAGGATCTATTTCCAGCGCCAAGGTTGTTAAGCGTCCATAGGACGCCAACTTCCATGTCGAAACGGCCGCCCGAGGTATGAGTGCCATCGGGCCCGCCGCCAAAAACTCCGCCCTCCAAAGCACCGTAAGGACCGTTGCGCCCGTCTAAAACCAAACTTGGCACCAGCGGTCGCACGCGCTCCTGTCGCAGACGTTCGAGCGTTGCTTGCACCAATGCCCGCTGGGAGGCCAATTCCGGCCGGTTTGTCAAACCGACGGGCACCAACTCATCCACCACGCACTGGGGTGAAATCAATGTAACCAGCAAATGCGGCGGCTCCAAAGGATCGACCACCGCGCTGGGATTCAGCCGAAGAACTCGAGTCAGCCGGGCGCTGCTTATGCGCCAATTGGCCCGGTCCAAGGCGACTTGTTGCCGCAAATCGAGCAAGAGGGCTCGCGCACGGTCTACTTCGATTTCTGGAACCAGTCCTTTGGAGAGACCCGTAGTCTTTTGCACAAGCATTTCGGCCTTTGCCACGGAATCAACAGTTCCGGCCAATATGCCACGTGCCTGTTGCACGTCGAAATACGCCACGGCCACTGTCAGCAGAGCATCATTCCGCGCCGACTGCAGGTCAAACTCCCTAGCGGCCAATTCCTGCCGGGCTGCCAGCGGCCTGAAAATGGCGTCGGTGACTCCGAAACTCAAAGTCGCTCCGCCACCCGCGGTATATGAATATTTGTTGTCAAATATCATAGTGCCATCGGTTGCCTGATCCATCCCGTCGTGACGGTAATAATCAAAACCTATATTCAAGTTTGGCAACCACAATACATTGGCATTTTGAAGTTGAGCACACGCCTGTTCAATCGACGCTTGGGCGAAGGCGATCACCAATGGCCGGGCATTCGATAAATACAAAGCCGTGGCTAGATTTATAGGCAAAATCTGGTCCGATCCAGCCGGCCGGGCGGCCTCGATCGATGGCGGCTGCGAATTCTCAACCAGAGAAGGCTGCTCGAGTACTTGCCTTGGACAATTTTGAATGTTGGCAGGTATTGATGGAAAAATCTCATGAGGTTGTGGTGTAACAATCTCTTCAGGAGCAGTTGGAAAATCGGGAGGCGCAGCCAAACCGCCAACTTCGCTCAGACTGAGCAAAAGAATGGTTGACAATATCAACTTCGGCACAATTCCGTGCGCCATTACTCCCCCCCGACTATTTCCTATTGAACGCTCATTACCAGCCCTGCGCGTATGCAAAAGCCATAGCTGGCAATAATGGTAAACTTTTATGAATAGTTAAACCTTATCAATCGTATCGGTTGCAATGGCTAAGCTACTAGAGTCGATATAGGGTCTGCTTGTTAGAGCAATCTTTCCCATTTCACTCTGCTTTCCCATACTCTCTAAGGGCACCATTTATAGCTCGAAATAAGTCTGCATATTTGCTATGTAAGTATTCACGCCAGATGAATATATTTGATTACCAAGTCCTTAATTCACAACAGGTTATCAATGACATAACGTTGTGAAATGTTCTGGTATTCTTTCATTGGATTGCCAATGGGTTGAAAATAGGTATTTTTCCCAGTGAATTTACACATGCCGTATAATAAAAGGATACGTAGCCGATTCCGCTAATTAATCCCTCAAATCATAAAGTTATGAATCTCGTCGTTTTCGCGATGCGCCGACCGATCACTGTGGTCATGATTATCGTGGCCCTGATTGGCGGAGGCGTACTGGCCCTAAACCAGATGCGAGTTGACATTTTTCCGGCCATCAACGCACCTCAAATTTACGTTGTAAACAATTATGCCGGCATGGACCCGAGTCAAATCGAAGGGATAATCACTAACGTCTATGAGCAAAACTTCCAGTATGTCGATGGGCTGAAGGGCGTCGAATCTAAGAACATCCAGAACCTGGTCCTATTGAAGCTGACATTCTATCCGGGGACCGACATGGCGGCGGCCATGTCGCAGGTGGTCAGTTTGTCGAATCGTGCCCGGGGCCAGATGCCTCCCAGCGTGCTGCCGCCCTTTGTCATGCGCTTTGACGCGGCCAATGTTCCTATTGGCTACCTGGTGCTGGAGAGCAAAACCCGACCTCTGGGCGAGTTGGCCGATTTAGGACTCTACCGTATCCGACCGCTATTGATTGCTCAAATTCCGGGCACGGTTTCTTTTTCACCGTTTGGCAGCAACACTCGCGCGATAGTCATCACGGTAGATCCCGACCGCCTGCGGGCACATAACTTTTCGCCCGAGGATATAGTCGCGGCGCTAGGGACCGGCAATGTTGTCGTGCCATCGGGCAATTTGTATGTCCAAGGGGAGATGCCCTTGGTGCCTACCAACGCCATGGTTGCCGATCCGCAAGAAATGGGCAACATCCCCATTAAAGCCGGCAAGGACGTTTACATCCGCGACGTGGCCACCATTCAAGATACCACCGATATAAACTACGGCTGTGCCTTGGTAAACGGCCGCAGATCGATTTTCATCCCGGTGGTCAAGAAGGATACCGCTTCGACCCTGACCGTGGTTCAGCAAATCAATGATTCCATGCCGTTGTTCAAATCAGTAGTGCCCGAGGATGTGAACGTCCGTTATGAGTTCGACGAATCGCCTACGGTGCGAACGGCAATAAAGAGCGTCGCCACCGAAGGATTAATCGGTGCATTGCTTACGGGAGTGATGATTTTGATCTTTCTGCGAGACTTACGCACGGCGTTCGTGGTGGTGATAGGCATTCCGCTGGCATTGACTGCCGCCCTGGTTGGTCTGTGGCTTACGGGCAATACGATCAACATCATGTCGCTGGGCGGGTTGGCGCTTTCTATAGGCATTCTCGTGGATATGGCGATTGTCACAGTGGAGAACACCCACGTACAGATGCGCCATACCGATTCCGTAGCCCGGGCAGTGCGGCGAAGCGACGCGGCCACGGGCACGTCTCGGCTGCTGGCCACGCTCTGCATCCTCTCCGTATTTATTCCGACTTTTGTCATGCATGAGCCGGTCCGTTCGTTGTTCATGCCGCTGACAGTAGCGGTGGGTTTCGCGATGATTGCGGCGTACCTTATGTCGAGTTCGGTCGTGCCGGTATTCTCCGTCTGGTTCATCCGATACCGGGCCGAAGAGCCTGCCGCCAAAAAGGGCTACATCGAAAAGTTCCTGCCCGTTTTCCAACGAATCGTATATGAGATAATAAAGTTCCGTTGGATTTTGGTGCCTGCATACCTGGTCGCATGCGGTCTGGTGCTATGGCTTGTCGGCAGGCAGATCGGCACCGAATTGTTTCCCCAGGTCGATTCCGGCCAGTTTGTGATTCGTTTTCGCAGTCCCCCGGGATCTGAATACGAGTTGACGCGGAAATGTGCGCTCAAAATTCTGGAAGTGATCGACGCGGAAACACAGGGAAAGGTGGCCATATCGATGGGTTACGTGGGATTGGGGGCCACCAACACGGCCACCAACAATATTCTGCTTTTCATGCGCGGCACGGACGACGGTCAACTTCGGGTGCGGCTACAGGGAAAAAGCGGCATACAGATTGCCGAACTCCGCGAGCGCCTGCGCAAAGCCCTGCCGGAACAGGTTATTCCATGGTTGAGGGGAATCTTGATGCAAGAAGGGTGCTCGCCGGAGGAAGCACAATTGCGAGCGAAGCGGTTTTCTTTCGGCTTTGAACCGGGCGACATTGTCAGCACGGTGATGAGTTTCGGTTCGCCCGCGCCGGTCGAGATAATTGTTGCAGGACCGGAAAGAGACGCCGTTCGCGCCCACGCGCTTAAAGTCCTGGATGAGATGAAGAAGATTGCCAGCCTCCGCGACGTTCAGCTTTATCAGCAACTCGACTATCCGACAGTAAGAGTGGATATCGATCGCCAGAAGGCGGGCCTCAGCGGCGTGGACGTGAAAGACATTACCGACGCACTGCTGGTGGGAACTTCTTCCAGCCGCTACGTGGCCAAGAACTATTGGCGCGATCCGAAAAGCGG
>JBEKSO010000052.1:0-14033 GCA_049516935.1 Thermoguttaceae bacterium | reverse complement strand
GGCCTTGGGAATCCCGGCCGCCTCGAGCGCATCGAGCAATTCCTGCAGGCCCGGCATGGGGGCCAGGTGCCGGTCTAATAGTCCGATAAAGAGGATGTTGGATTCGGCCGCCAATTCCCGCCAGGATTCGCGTAAATTGCAGCGGCGGATCATTATCTCGAAGGATGTTTGCGGTGTAAGCCCCATCATCTCGTTTTTCAATTCCGGGGTAAATTCGCGCCCGCGGCGGCGCAATAACTCCGTGCCTACCAAGGTGTAAACGTCCTCGGTATTGAAAATCAAGCCATCCATGTCGAAAACAACGGCTTTCATGGTATGCAGTAGGCTGTAGACTTTAGGCTGGAGTCTTTAGGCGTTGCGAAAACGCAAGCGGATTCATTGGTTTATTCTGCATTTTTCATTCATAATTCTACATTTGAACTTCCGCCCTAATCCCTAATCCCCAATCCCCAATCCCCAATCCCTCACTTTATAAATAATATAGCTTTCGTTCCGATAGACGACTTTTAAATTCAAGGGGGGATCGGCTGTCTCGGTTATCAGGAAATCGGCTTGGTATTTGCTGCCTAATTCTTCGATCCGCTGGGGACTCAATTCATTGAGGGATTCGTAGCGCGGACCTTCGGGATCGCTGCCGTCGGTTGCAAAAAGGTCTTGCATTCTTGTCCACCATTGCACTATTTCCGCGGCGTTCTGGGGCACGTCTTTCCAAGTGGCTACTTCCGCGCGGCCGGCGTACCATTTAAAAGTCTGCGCCTGACGCGGCGTGATGAATCGGGCCATAGGCGGCGTGTTCCGCCCGTCGGCCGCCCAAAGACATGCCTCTTGCCAGTCCAGGGGATTTGCCAAGCGCTCGGCCCGGGGCGTGACGGGCTGCAACCGCTGGATCGAAAGCGAGCCGAAATGATAAATCAACGCCAGACCGGCCAGCACGGCCGCAAAACGGGCGATTGCAGTGCGAGCGGGCCAGGAATCCACGATCCACCAGCATCCCAGTATTGCCACGCCCATGGGCACAGCCACGTCGGATAGCCGGAACCAATAATATCGCAGCAATCCGGCCGCCAGATCGCGATTGAATAACACCAGCAAATTAATGGCGGCGCCCGCCAGGGCGATGGCTATCGCCCCAGTCACAAACGCGCAGAGCCGTTTTATTGAAGATTTAACATCATTGTTTATGGCGCCCGTTGTAAAGCCGCGACCATTGGTCGCGCCGTGGCCGCTAACGAACGAAATTCGCCAGCTCAAGGCGAAATAGAGCGATGTCAAGAGCACGAACCGAATTATGAACAAGGGGTAGATATGGAAAATGTCCAAGTGGTGCGGCAAGCGTTCGAATACATAGATCTGATTTGCCTGATGAATGGTTTCGGCATCAGCATTGGCGTTCAGCAAAATCGCCGGTAATAATCCAGGCAGTGCAATCAATAAGCCGCCTAGTATTGACAGCCACATCTTTCGCAGCTTGGGCCGGTCGGGTCCGATCAAAAGCCAGGCCAATCCGGCCGCGACCGCCGACCAACCGCCCACTAGTACGTGCAGGGCCGAGGCGCAGCCCAGCAAGAGCCATGCCCGATTCCAATGGTTTCGGACCAGCGATTCCAGCCCCAAAAAAACAAATACGTAGGCGAAACCCTTGGCTTCCACGCCGCCGATCACCCATTCGCCGGCCATGTGGAAGTTGTCCATGAGCATGGCGAACAATGCCGCGCTGAGGATCGACCAGCCCGGCCGCGGCAGCACGGCGAAACTTAGTCGCCGCCAGGACCATGCCAATAGCCACCAGGTAATCAGCCGGCCCGTCCAGGCCAGAACGGTGGGCGTCATGCACAGCGAGAGCCATCCGAAGGTGAGATAAAAGACCTTGTGCGTGTCCTTCGAGTCCAGGAAGAAATCGCCTGCCGCCCAGGATGGATTCCAATAATGAATCGCCTTGCCCAGGTAATACGGTTCATTCACTTCGGGCACGGGCCAGGCGCCTTGGAGGAAAAAGACCACGAAAACAAGGGCAATCTCGGCGAGTAATCGCCATCTGGGAAAAAGGAAGCCGGATTTATTATCTGTTGATAATGGCTGGCATAGATCGCGAAACCGCAAGCGGTTTCTAAAAAGTTCTTTCATCCCCATTCCCCATCACTCATCTCTCATCAACCGAGCAATAAATTGCCCGGCCCTCTCTACATTCCCCTCATCCTTTTTCTAAGGCGGCTATGCTCTTGAAATCGTTTTTCAGCGAGCGGTAGAGCTGCTGGTATAGAGGGAACGCCTTGTCGTAGTGTTTTTTCGCCTCGCGATCGGGCGATGTTTCCGAAACCACTCGGATCACCGCCGCGCAGGCCTCGCGGATGTCCTTAAACGTACCTGCTCCCACGGCTGCCAGCAAGGCCACGCCGTAGGCCGGGCCTTCCTCGCTGTTGATTGTAACCACCTTGCGCCCGAAAGCGTCGGCCTGGATTTGCCTCCAAAGGCCGCTCCGCGCACCGCCGCCGGAAGCGCGAATCTGCTTGATTGGTACATCCAGTTGCTCAAAGATATCCAGGCTATCGCGCATGGAATAGGTTACGCCTTCCAGTATTGCCCGAATCAGGTGTCCCCGGCCATGGGCCAAGGTCAGGCCGATAAAGCAACCCCGGGCGTAAGGATCGGCGTGCGGCGTTCGTTCGCCCGACAGATAGGGTAGAAAAAATAGTCCCTGGCTGCCTGCCGGGACGTTTTCGGCCTCTTTAGTCAGAGCGTCGTAGACTTCTTTTCCGGCCTGTTTGGCGGCGGCTATGTCGGCCTTGCACAGTTCGTTGCGGAACCATTGCAAAGAACCGCCCGCCGAAAGATTCACTCCCATCATGTGCCACTTGCCTCGCACCGCGTGGCAAAAGGTGTGAACCCGCCCCTTGGGATCTATTTTCAGTTCGTCGCTATGAACGAACACCACGCCTGAGGTGCCTATGGACGTGGAAAGAATGCCTCGATTGACGATTCCGTTGCCAACCGCGCCCGCCGCGCAATCGCCGGCCCCGCCCACGACCACGCAATCGGTCGTAAGGCCCAGGATTTTAGCGGCGGCGGGCGTAAGTTTTCCGGTTATTTCCTCCGATTCATAACATGTGCCGAAAAGATTGATGTCGAGATCCAAGGCCGAGAGCAATTCCTTGGACCATTTGCGTTTGGCCACGTCCAAAAGCAGCATGCCGCTGGCGTCGCTGACTTCGGTGGCAAATTCACCAGTCAGCCGGCGGCGGATTTCGTCCTTGGGCAACAGAATCTTGCAGGTTTTGTCGAAATGTTTGGGTTCGTGGTTTCTAAGCCAGAGGATTTTTGGAGCGGTAAAGCCCGTCAGGGCTGGATTGGCCACCATCTTTATCAGTCTTGCCCGGCCCCCGGCGCGGCGTTCGATTTCCTCACATTCGGCCGACGTCCGCTGGTCGTTCCAGAGGATCGCGCGGCGGATGACCTTGTTTTGCTTGTCGAGAAAGACCGAGCCGTGCATCTGGCCCGATAGGCCGATCGCCTTTATGTCGCCCGGCTTGAGCCTGGCCTTCGTTATGACCTTGCGAACCGACTGGATCGTGGCCTGCCACCAGTCTTCAGGGTCCTGCTCGCTCCACAACGGTTTGGGAACGTAACAAGGATAGGTCTCCATTGCCGAGGCCAGGATTGCGCCTTTTTCATTTATTGCCAGGGTCTTTGTGCCCGAAGTGCCGATGTCGATGCCTAAAAAAACACTCATAATGGTCTTCCCAACCTAAAAAACAAGGATTTCCAGGAGATAAATGCCTATTCCCAAATCACATGTGTCATTCTGAGCGGAGCGAAGAATCTGGGTGGAGTAAAATGGGAAATACTGGCTAAATTCTAAATCCAGTGAGATCCTTCGCTTCGCTCAGGATGACTTTTTTGGATAGCTTCCTAATCAAGGCTTTAACTTGATAGATATCCTAAAATTTACATTATAAGCAAGTTTTACGTAATTGTCGATTGGCTTTATCAGGTATTTAAATGACTGTTAATCAAGCCCATAGAATATATGAATAGAAGTTCGGGGTGTTAAGGAGGCTCCATTGACGAAACCGGCCTGAATGTCCTAAAGTGCAAACTCTTTGGTTTCATTTTCATTGGTTTTGTGGCACAAATAATGAATACATGTTTTATTAAAAACCTGAAAAAAGGATCGGCAATAATTAGCCCCATATTTGTGGGCCTTGGCCCCCGGGCGAATACCTGCTGCCTGAGGATCACGGCCGTTGCGTTTTTTTTGTGTTTGGCCGAATGCCCCAGTTCTTCCTCAAGCTCGCCTAAAACAGCCGAAAAATTACCCCTAGCGGGAGTTAAATTGAAACTCGCCGTAGCCGGCGATCCTGAAATGGCCGCGGCCGTCGGCCGATTGCAAGGCGAATGGAATTCCCAAACCGGCGCGGAAGTTCAAGTATCGCAAATTACGGAAAATGATCTTGCCCAGTCCGTTTCGAATAACTTTCCGGCCGATGCCGTGATTTGCGATCCGCGTTTTATCGCCCTTTTCGCCGAGCAAAAAATAATTGTCCCCGTGCCGGCGTCCATGCAAAAAACCGCGCAATGGGCCGACATTTTCGATTTGTTGCGCCACCAAGACGTCGCCTGGGGCGGCGATGTCATGGCCGTGCCGTTCGGATCGCCCGTGTTTGTTATTTATTATCGCGTCGATCTCATTGAAAAACTGAACCGCAAGCCTCCGCAAACCTGGGCCGAATATCAGGAATTGGCTAAACTACTCTCCGGCATGAAACAATCGACCGCCGATACGCCCTGGTTCGGCACGGCCGAACCGCTGGGACCGGGTTGGGCCGGATTGGTCTTGCTTGCCCGGGCCGCGCCGTATGCCAAACATCGCGACAACTATTCGACATTATTCAATATCAAGACCATGGAACCGCTTTTGACCGGTCCGGCCATGGTTCGGGCGTTGGAGGAATTGACGGCGGCGGCAAAACTTGGATCTCCCGATGCGGCGCAGTCCGATCCCGCTGCCGTGCGTGCGGCCTTTTGGCAGGGGAAATGCGGCATGGCAATCGCCTGGCCTTCGGCCGCCGACCGACATTCCGGCGAAAAATCCGCCGCTGCCGGGCAATCCTCAATCCCTGTCGGTTTTTTAGAACTGCCAGGCTCGAACAAAGTCTATAACATCAACAATCAAACTTGGGAAACCCGCTTGGAAGAAGAAAATTCCCGCGTGCCGTTTTTGAGTTTGGCGGGCCGGGTAGGGATGGTCGGCAAGGAATCCACCCAACAAGAGGCGGCGTTTCAATTGCTGGTATGGCTTTCCAGCGAGGAAAACAGTCCGCAAATCAGCCCTGCCAGCCCGGCAACCACGTTGTTCAGGCGTTCGCATCTGAAACACCCCGAGCTTTGGGTCGAAAAGGACGTCACACCGGCGGCAGCCGCGAAATATGCCGAATTGACGGCCAAAACCCTGCATAGCGAGCAGTGGCTGGGCTTCAATATTCCCGGCCGGGAAGTGTATCTCGACGCCCTGGACCGTGCCGTCCAGTCGGCCGTTCGCGGAGAGCTTTCCCCTGCGGATGCCCTCAATAAGGCCACTGAACGCTGGCGGGAAATAACGGAAAAAAAGGGTGTGGATCAGCAACGGACCGCTTATTTGCAAAGTCTAGGTCTGGAATAGCATACCCCTTTTGACACATTTTGCTTTGCCACTTAGAATAATCGATGGTTAATGAAGGCTTGAGATTGGATTTCGTGAAATTTCAGGCGGTTCAATACACTGCTTGCGGCCTTCATCCTTGTTTTTTTGGGGGATTAGCTCAGTTGGGAGAGCGGTTCGTTCGCAATGAACAGGTCAGGGGTTCAAGTCCCCTATCCTCCACTTGGGAAGGATGAAGGCGGAAGGATGAATTGATTCCGAACAATCGTGGGGCAATTGCTGTTTGTTCCAGGGGTTGAGACCTGCTGGATTGGTTTTCGGAATTTACTCGGAAAAGTGATGTCTTGGGAAAAGTTCCTAGAATTTGCACGGGCAGAGCCCATGGCACACAATGTACAAAGTCCATGGTAAGGCTATGAAGCTCGTGGCACGCTTTATACAAAGTCCGTGGTAAGAATGCGAAGCCTGATGCACGTTTGCGATAAGCTGTCGCAGGCCTATGGCTTGGCTTACCGTTTTTTCTTCCACCTCAGCCAATTGGCCAGCAGCATTGTCGCAATGCCGGCCGTAAGCAAGATTGAAGTAGTTGGTTCCGGCGCGTTTACATATAACGGGCCGGTGGTTGTATAGCCGCCTTCCGGACCAATCATCATAGTTAATGGCCCATCTTCCTGTGTGCCAAATTGGTATGCTACGCCTGTAGAGTTCATCCATGGGGCGAAAACAATACATGCAGTTCCGGCAGAGCCGAGTTTAATTGTGTAGGTAAAATGGCCGAGGCAGACCCAGGTGTTCAAGTCACCTTGTTCAACATTATCTCCATTGGCGACAGGGGCAAAGGGACCGATGCTGCTCCCCATCATTACATCGCCGCCGGAAGTTGTGGCAGTTGGATATAATCCGGCGGAAAAATCTGGAGCACCAAGAGGATATCCAGAGGAATAGACATTAACATTTCTCTGGGCATTTGTAGCTACTTGTGTTCCCCAGGACATATCGCCGTATATTCCGCTGGAAATTTCGGTGATGTTTCCTTGAATAGCGGTAATGAACGCGTCATTATAAGCTGAGTTAGTAGTAGTAGCCCTGGCATAAATCCAGATATAGAGGGGGCCCGTAAAACCAGCAGGGAGGTAGCCTGAATAATGATTCCCTGTCCCTCCGATATTCGGCTGTGTTGAGTACGAATTCGTTGTTCCAAATTCCAGGTCAACCACACATTCTGCAAGGGCTGAATTGCAGACGTAAAAAAGTGCAATTGTTAAAAATAGAGTTTTTTTCATCAGTTTTTTCCCTTTGGAAAAGTTGCTATGTGTATTGAAAAAAGATTATCTTTACATGCCGAATATCGGGAAACAAGCCTAGCGCAAGTTAACCGATCAAAGCGCGCACTTTGGATAATTTTGATACTATAAAAATAGTATACTGATGCTAACGCTGCCTCAGAACTGGATGCTAATAGAAATCAGTTAATGATTATGCTATCATTTTTAACTGTTTTTGTCAACAATCCCCCCTGAAATCAATTCATTAGTTGGGTAAATTGTTTGGCCTTGGTTACGGTAGCCTGGTGGATTGGGACAAGGGGCAAAATCTCTAGGATCACCAGAAGGAAGCCCGCCGCTGTCCCCCTCCGCGTGTTTTTTCCAACTATTTGTGATGGGAGAAAAATTTCATCACGCACTTTAAAAAAACGTGCAATAGGGAGTATCTCATCTTATTTCCCAAAAATTTCTTAATAAATAGGAAAAAAACATAAATTTCTATTGACTTTCCTAACACAAACTGTATTATGAGTATTAGTACAGATATTGTTGTCAAACAAGCTGGATTTTTCGATAAGAAATGAGTGATCCGGCGAAAATATTACTATGAACTATTTCATCCGGTGTGCTGTTTTTTTGGCGTTTTTTATATTGGCCGTAGCAGGGTCGAATCTGCAAGCCCAAATTGCGACGGCCGGAGGGCCGGAAGCAAAGGTCGAAGCCTCCATCAGTTTTCCCAAAATCGACAGGCATCCATCCGCGTCGGAATCGGGTTTCTTCTTTCGGGATTTTATTCCTTCCTTGCTGGCCGTCCCCCTCTACGATCCCGAGTACAGGGAAGGATTCCAGATCGACTTGCGCGGGCGGAATATGTCTTCATTCGATCTGAGGGAATCGTTAACCGATCTGCTTCACGCCAATTTTGACAGCCGCACTGTTTGGCCGCCGGCGGACTACTTGCCCAAGGAATTCGACTGGAAGAAGATTATAGAACTGGGCAAGAATCCGGGGCTGGGCGTGCGAAAGTTGCACGACCGGGGCGTGAACGGCCAAGGCGTTGGCATTGCGATCATTGATAAAGTTTTACTGGTCGATCATCAGGAATATGCCGCCCGGCTCAGGCTGTATGAAGAAATCAATATGAAGCCGAATGCCGGTCCGGAAATGCACGGCCCGGCGGTTGCCTCGATCGCCGTGGGAAAAACAATAGGCGTGGCGCCCGGGGCCGATCTGTATTATATCGGATCTGATACGGGTGATTGGGGCGGACCGAACGGTTTTACCTTTAACTTCCGCTATTATGCCCAAGGCGTTCGCCGGATGCTCGAAATCAACAAGCAACTTCCGCCCGAGCGAAAGATCCGCGCAATCGCCATGCAAATCGGCTGGGATAAAAGCCAGGCGGGTTATGACGCCATCACCTCGGCCTGCAACCAGGCAAAGGCCGCGGGAATGTTAATCATTTCGTCCAGTGTCGAGGAGACGCACGGATTCAAGTTTCATGGCTTGGGCCGTTCGCCGCTGGCCGATCCGGACGAGTTCGCATCCTTCGAGCCCGGCTCGTTTTGGGCCAGGGAATTTCCCCATCCATTTTACCAGGGCCGGTTGCTAATACCCATGGATTCGCGATCCTTGGCCGGCTATTTAGGCGCCGATGAATACTTTTTTTGTAGCAATGGCGGATGGAGTTGGTGCACGCCGTACATTGAGGGCGTTTATGCCCTGGCCTGCCAGGTGAAACCAGCCATTACGCCGGACGAGTTCTGGTCGCTGGCCGTAAAAACCGGCCGGACCATCGAGATAGATCGCAAGGGAAAGAAGGCCCCGCTGGGACCGATTATCGATCCCGTGGCTTTGATCGAAGCCCTTAAGGCTAAGTAGAACCGGGGCGACAGTACAACTGTCGCCCCAACAAAGAAACAATATTTATATTGCCCCAACAAAGAAACAAAATTTATGTCGTCCCAACAATAGCACAGTCCATATATGGAATTCCGCATTGATTCATCCAGTCGATTGGCGATTTACAGGCAGCTTGCCCGGCAATTGCGCGAGGCAGTCGCCCGGGGGACGTTGGTGCCCGAGGATCGGCTGCCTTCGGTGCGGGAACTGTCGCGGACTTTGGTGATCAATCCGAACACGGTCGCCCGGGTGTATACCGAACTGGAGCGGGAGGGAATCTTAAGCACTCGGCCCGGTTTGGGAGTTTTTGTCGCCGCCCCCAAGGCGGAGCTGACCAAGAGGGTCCGCAAGGAGCGGCTGCAAGAGTTTTTAGACAATTTCCTTACCGAGGCCGTGCATCTGGGCTTCGCGGCCGACGAGATAATCGATTTTGTTAAAGACGGAGTGAAACATTTTCAATGGCAAGGGTAATGTAGTAGGCACACTCCGTGTGCCGTAATTGCATAAGTCGTTTACCGTTTACTGTGTACCGTAAACTGAAAACTGTAAACTGAGAACTTGGGAGCGCAAACCATGCCCGACGTTATCGCAACCCATCGCCTGACAAAATATTATGACCGGCGATGCGTGGTCAATAACCTGGAACTGTGCGTGCCGCAAGGCTCGGTCTACGGGCTGTTGGGGCGCAACGGTACGGGAAAATCGACCACCATCAAGATGCTTTTGGGCATGGTGCATCCGGATTACGGCCGCGCCGAATTGTTCGGCGAAGATTCTTTCCATCTCCGCCCGGAAACACGCTCCAGAATCGCTTATCTGGCCGAAGGGCATCCGCTTTATCGCTGGATGAACATTGGCCAGGCGGTGCGATTTGCCCGGGCGTTTTATCCGCGCTGGAACAATGCGCTCTTAGAGCAGATATTGGATCATTTTGGACTTTCCACTCGCTCTAGTATCAAGCGGCTCTCCGGCGGCGAGCGGGCCCAGGTGTCGCTGGCCTTGGCCGTGGCCTCCGATCCGGAACTCTTGATTCTCGACGATCCCACGCTGGGACTCGATACCGTGGTCCGCCGGGATTTCTTGGAATCGCTGATCCAGATCATCCAGCGCCGCGGCCGGACGATTCTCTTTAGTTCGCACATCCTCGGCGACGTGGAACGGGTGGCCGACCGGATCGGAATCCTGGTTGACGGCATTTTGCGGGTGGATTGCCCGACCGAGCATTTCAAGGAATCGTTGCGCAAGGTGGTGCTTGAGTTTCCGCAAGCGCCGCCGGCGTTTCCGGCATGTCAAGGATTGGTCAGCAACCGGCAAGTGGGCCGCAAGTTGGAAGCGATTATCGTGGGCTTCAACGACGAGCATCGCCGCCTGGCCGAGTCGCTAAAGCCCCGGTCGGTCGAAATAATCGAACTGAATTTAGAAGACGCCTTTATTGAATACACCCGCGGTCCGCGCCGCGCGATGCCGATTTTCTCAGGAGACCAAAGCGATGCTTAAAGCGCTGGTGTTTAAAGAACTGCGCGAGACGATAGGAATAGCCGTCATAGCGCTGCTGGCTTATCTTGCGGGGATAGCGAATTTGATTGGATATATAATCTTGCCGTTTGGAATGGTTCGTATTTTTCCCCAACCGCTACAAGGGCGCATCCCTTTTTTAGACGCTGAGTTTATGTCGTGGTTCATGATTGTTTCGGTAGGTTTTGCCGTGGCGTTGGGATTGAAACAGACGGTCGGCGAATCGGTTCGCGGGACATGGCTGCTGTTGTTGCATCGACCGATGGAGCGAAGAAATTTGACAGCCATAAAATTGATAGTGGGAATGTCATTGTATTTAATCGTTTCCGCGACGGCGATATTAATATATTCATTATGGGCAGCCACGCCGGGCACGCACCCAAGCCCGTTTTATTGGTGGATGACCGTGCATTTCTGGCAGGTTTGGCTTATTCTTGCCTTGGGATATTTAGGATCTTTTTTTGCGGGCGTGCGGCCGGGGCGGTGGTTTGGCACGCGCTTGATGCCCGTGGCCGCGGCTGGAGTTTTAGCGGGCCTTACCGGATTTGTCGTGGTAGAGGCCGGATGGTGGTTTTTAGGTTTTATGGGATTTGCTCTTTTATGCGCAATGTTTGTCGGTTTGATTTTATTTATGGTCCGAACTCGTGACTATTCTTGATAGGACGATGATTATGGCCATGCAAAAAACCTTTTTCCAGCAACTCGGTTTAGCAGCGATTATATTGCTGGGCTTCGGGGCCGTAATTGGACTGATAGTTGGCCTCACTATATCTCTTTTAGAAACAATAGCAGCAAAACCGACGGTCTATCAATCCATTGAGGTCATGCACGACGGCACGCCGGTTATTCGGCAATACACATATTATATGTATGGCAGTTATTCTTATACATATTTCACTCTTGACGGCAAAGAGATCACTGCTAAAAGAGACAAGAAATTTTTGGAGAGCACAAACTTAACGGGTTCGCGCGATTTAATGAAACAAACGGGATTTCCCAGGGATCGAAATCGAATTGTCGCCTTTTCCGACCCGCGCGAGCCTCCTAATTATTGGTATTTTGTTCATGACGGGCGCTCGGACGGCAAGGGTTATTTTGTAGGTTTCGATAGCAAATCCAAACAATGCATCGGATATATAGGCCTTCATGGAAGTTGTTCCTATCTACCGCCTATAGAAGAGTGGTTTCCCATGGATGGGCACAAAATACAAGCAGATGCGGCTTTCGCTACTTCAAATTCATTAAATCTCAGTGAATGGCCTTTTGGTGAAGAGGCAGAGATGCCATTTTGGAAAATCATGATGATCTCAGGCGACCAAGTCCTGGAAGTTGATCTGCGCACCGGTGACGTGCGCAGCATCATAAAAAGACCCGATCTAACATCGGTGCATATGTTGCTTTCCGTATATAATGATGATCCGCTCGGTCGCGATCGATTGGAACAACATATTATTGTAAGAACGTCGGGGCGGCTGATCGTCATGGATTCCGCCGGAAAACAAATCGCATCTTATGCCATTCCAAAGGACGTCCAACAAGCGACTTTAAATTTTTATGAACTCGATAAAGAAAAGGCGCTAATTTCCGACCGGCGGCCTTTACCCGATTTCAAATACGGAGAGCAACTGACCTGGATCAATACGGATGACAAAATTCTCGACAGAAAAGAAGTTGAGTTGATTGGGCCCGGACGCCAACCCATGACAAAAAGCGACGACTGGACGGTCGCACTTATTATTCCGGCACCAATAGCTATGGGTGTTGTCGCAGTAGCGGTTGGACCTATGAGATACATTGAAATACTGGAGCAAACAAAATACTCCGATGCGCTGTCTTACTCGCTGAAGAACGTGTGGCAGCCGCTTGTAGTTGTATGTATTATTGCGGCGGTTTTGGCGTGGTTCTGCTATCGGCGGCAGCGAAGGATGGCTTTGCCTTGGACTTGGGTTTGGGTGGGATTTGTCTTTATTTTCGGCGTGCCGGGATTTTTGGCCTATAGATTCCATAGGCGATGGCCGGTTTTAGATAACTGCCAAGTTTGCGGGCAGGCCGTTCCGCACGACCGGGAAAAGTGCTCGTCCTGCGGATCGGATTTTCCCACGCCCGCGCCCAAGGGAATTGAGGTGTTCGCTTAGAATCATGGCCCAATGTAGCAGGCACACTCCGTGTGCCGTCTATATGAACTGTGTGTGCCGCCAACCCGTGAATTGAACCACATGGCCCCCAACATTGAAATGCCGGAACGGCACACGGAGTGTGCCTGCTACAATTCAGGTTGCGGATGCGTGGGTGATTTATCTCATGAATAATGGGCCATGATGCGGTCCATCAGGCTGGGCGAAAGGCGGTTGAGCCAACACAGGATTCTTCCCTTGTTGTAAGGGATGATTTCGTGCCGGCCAAGGCGAATGGCCTTGACCACCGCCTGGGCGACCCTTTTAGAAGTGGTCGGCTTGTGCCTGGGCCATGACGGTTCCACGCCTTTTTCGAATTCGCCGTCGAAGAATTCGGTTTCGGTTGTGCCGGGGTTGACCACCAGCACGTCGATCCCGAGCCGAGTGAACTCGGCGCGGATGGCTTCGCTAAAGCCCTGCACGGCGAATTTGCTTGCGCTATATTCGCTCATGCACGGCACGCCGCGGCGGGCAAGTATGGAACCGACGTTGACCAGCATGGGCTTTGTTCCGCTTTTCAAAAGCGGCAAGGCCAATCTGGTCATCTCGGCCAGGGCGAAGAAATTGACCTCGAAAACCGCCCGCAATCGCTCTGGATCGTTGTCCTCGAATCGGCCCAGGGCCCCGATGCCGGCGTTGTTGATCAATATGTCCAATCCGCCGTAATGCGATTGCACGGCATCGATTGCGCGGCGCCGGGTCTGCTCATTGGTAATATCGCCTGAGAGGATTTCGATCCGCCCGTTGACGGCGGCCGCTTCTTCGGCCAGTTGGACCAATCGTTCTTGACGCCGGGCCACGACGAGCAGTTTCGCGCCTTCCCGCGCTAGTTGCAACGATACCGCCCGGCCGATGCCGCTGGACGCCCCGGTCACCATCACTCGGCTATTTTTGATTTCTCGCTGGGACATTATTTGTAATAGGGATTAGGGATTGGGGTTTGGTTTTTAGCAGTTTAATTATTATTTGTTCAAAGCGGAAGACGTCCGGATCGACAATCCCCCAACACAGAAAGCGGCATCAAACAAAACCCCCGGTGTATTCACCGGGGGCTAAATATTTCGCAACGGATTAAATATTTTGTTGGCAAGTGATTTTTATAATTTACGCCACGTCTTCGACGGGCTTTTTTTCCATGTGATTGTGGTGGGGATAAACTGCGAGGGCTTCGCCATTGACACGGCCGAGGTGTTGTTGCGAGATGCGGCAGTGCACGATTACTCGCGAATCGGTGTAATGCTTCGAGAGCACTTCGCCGTGGGCGGCCAGGTAGGCCAAAAGCCGGCCGTTGTCCAGGCCCAGTTCGACGTCCACGTCCACAAAACTCCGGCTCAGGGCGTCGCTTACGGCGACGGCCAAATTTGCCAGCCCATATCCGGTCTTTGCGCTAATGGGAATTGCCGAAGGATCGCGGCTCAGAATGCCCTCCAATCGTGCGCGGTCGGGCAATAGATCGCTTTTGTTGATCACCAGACGCGTGTCCGTTCGCTGGAGTCCGATCTCTTCCAGCACTTTATAAGTCGCGGAAATCTGTGCGTCACC
>JBEKSO010000051.1:0-14334 GCA_049516935.1 Thermoguttaceae bacterium | reverse complement strand
CCGTCCCGGCCGGTCCGCCCGCCCATGGCCACGATGTAATCGCCGGGCTTTGGCTGTTTGAAGGATTTATCGCGGGGGATGATGCCGATGTTTCCGCAATAAACCAGGGGATTGCCCAGATATCGCGGATCGAAATATATTGCCCCGTTGACGGTGGGGATGCCCATGCGGTTGCCGTAGTCGCGCACTCCGGCCACCACGCCTTTGATCACCCGGCGGGGATGCAGCACGCCGGGCGGCAGGCCTTCGGCCGGGGTATCGGGCGGGGCGAAACAGAAAACGTCGGTGTTGCAGATCGGCTTTGCGCCCATGCCCGTGCCCATCGGATCGCGGATCACCCCGCCGATGCCGGTATTCGCCCCGCCGTAAGGCTCCAACGCCGACGGATGATTATGGGTCTCGACCTTGAAAACCACGTTGTACTGCTCGTCGAAGCGGATCACCCCCGCGTTGTCGGAAAACACGCTCACGCACCAATCGTCCCGGCCCAGGTTTTTGCGGATTTTTTGCGTGGCGGCGAAGATGGTTTCCTTGAGCATGTTTTGGAAATGCCGTTCGACTTTGTCGTCGCGATAATGAATTTTTCCTGCCAGCGTTTTGTGGCTGCAATGCTCGCTCCAGGTTTGGGCGATGGTTTCCAATTCCACGTCGGTCGGATCGCGACCCAGCGCGTTAAAGTGCTCGCGGATGGTCCGCATTTCGGTTAGTGACAGGAACAATTGCCCTTCCAGGCTCAATTTCTGCAAAGATAGGTCGTCCATTGCGCGAATAGGCACGGAAACCAGGCGGAAATCGTAGGGCGAGCCGACTTCCAAACGATCGAATTCCAGCGGTCCGATAATCACTTGTTCGATGGCGTCGTTGGCCAGGACTTTCGTGCATAAAAGCGGCAGCCTATCCTCGGGCAGGTTTGTGATCGAGTATTTTTTCAATGTCCTTACGGCGTCGGCCTTCATGCCGAAATCGAGGATGGCCGCTTGCGTGCTCATGGCCACCGGATCCATAACACCCGGCTTGGGCAGGACGTGAATGACATAAGAAGCGGTGGAGGATGTGTGGGTGGCACTGGCTAAGCCAGTGGCACCAAGGCCTAATTGAACAATGTCACTGCGCTCGACCACGCGGTCGGCCAACAATTGGTCGGCCAGGCGGGCGATCTGCTCCTGGCTCAGATTGCCTTGGATCAGAAAACCCCGGGCCGACGTGACGGCCAGATCCTGTGCTATGCCCAATTCAGCCGCCGCAGAGGCTACTTGATGTGCGGCTAAATCTGCTTGCCCTTCGGACGGATGGATGTCAACTTCCCAAAGCATCGCGGTTTTTCTTGGCTAGAGTGAGTAATCGGATAATTTCGTCGTGGTTGCCGTCGCGCACCGCCGATTGCAGGGCGGACAAGATGGCGGAAAACTGATCCAGCGCGCTAAGCACGTTGTCGCGGTTAAGCGCGAATATCTGCGCCCACAATTCCGCGTCGCCAGAGGCGATGCGCGTGGTGTCGTGCAGACCGGGTCCGGCCAGGCGGAAGTATTTTTCCGGGACCGCCCAGACCAGCGCCGAGGCGACGATATGCGGCAGGTGGCTGGTCAAGGCCAATGCGCGATCGTGCTCATCGGGCGAGAGCTGCACGACGACCGAACCCAGACCCTGCCAAAATTTCTCCAAAAAATCAAAATCTTCGGCCCTGGTGTTTTTCGTGGGGGTGAGAATGGCAATGCGGCCCTCGAACAAATCGGCGCGGGCAAAGGTGGCGCCGGTTTTTTCGCTGCCCGCCAGGGGATGGCTGCCCAAAAAACGGCAATCGTGTGGTAGCCCCTGGTCCAAGTCGGCCACGATCGTCTGCTTCGTGCTGCCCGCGTCGGTCAAGAGAGTGCCTTCGGGGCAATGCATGGCCGCCTTGCGCACGTCTTCGACAATTCGGCCCACAGGCGTGCAAACTATAACCAGTTCGGCTTCAGCAACGCCTTTTTCGATGTCGACCGTGGTGTGATCTACCGCGCCTACCCTGCGGGCAGCCCGCAGGCTTTCCTGGCGCCGCCCGATGCCGATAACGCGCTGGGCCAGTTTCCGCTGGCGCAGGACCAGGCCGATCGAGCCTCCAATCAGGCCCACACCCACGATAGCCACGGTCGAAAGCGGTTTCATAGCGACTCCTAATCTGAAGAGCAAATTGTAACCTTTCCCCAGAATAAACGCAGGGGGGGTAGATTATGCCTGTCTGAAGTGGTATGAATACGCAGCTTGAATGTCCGAGGTCTTGGGATTTATTGGTGGATTGCTGCCGCTAAATTCTATTTAAATATGTTAAATTTGTTTAGGCAGGAGTTAGGATTGTGCCGGAGTTAAGCCGTTTTCTTGGTATTGTAATTTACATGCTATACGATGATCATCGGCCTCCACACTTTCACGCGG
Organism: Thermoguttaceae bacterium; assembly: GCA_049516935.1. Taxonomy (GTDB): domain Bacteria; phylum Planctomycetota; class Planctomycetia; order Pirellulales; family Thermoguttaceae; genus JBEKIK01. The sequence goes on along the minus strand of JBEKSO010000051.1, from coordinate 11,925 downwards.
AATATGGAGAGTATAAAATATCTGTGGAAATCAACACGGGTGTTCTACAGGGGAGATTTCCCCGCCGTGCCTTAGATGCCGTTATGGAATGGTATAATATTCACCGTGAAGAGCTATTGGCGGACTGGAATTTTGCCGAGCGGCATCAGCCGCTGCAGAAGATACCGCCTTTGGAGTAAATGCGATGCTGGAAGTAACGAGTGCCGAGTATATTGACGGCTATAAAATCCATCTCATCTTCAATACGGGTGAATCGGGCGTTGTAGATCTGAAAGATTCGCTTTGGGGTCCTATGTTTGATCCGTTGAAAAACATTGAAGTTTTCAAACGATTCCGGCTATCTGAAATCCTCCATACGCTCTGCTGGGAAAATGACGCGGATTTTGCGCCCGAGTACCTTTTAGAAAAGATGATCAAGAAATCCCCGGCAGTTTCCTCGGCTACTCGCCAGTAGACGTTCTTAACACAAATACAGTATTATCAACTTCGATGGTTAGATATTGTCCTATCGTGCTAATATATATAATAGGCGGAGCGATATCCCTGCTTATTGCTTAGTCGAGAATGTTTTCAGTCTTTTCTTTTCGGCCCTTGCGAGTCTTCCATGCCGTCGATGTAGCGGCGTAGCCGTTCGAGTTCGTCGGTTACGTGGCGGAGTTTTAGCATGTTTTCCACGCGTTTGAGCAACTCCAGCTTGTTGACCGGTTTGCTCAAGAAGTCGTCGCAGCCCGCGGCCACGGCCCGCTCGATGTCGCCCAGTTCGTTAAGCGCCGTGACCATGAGAATCATGATGTGCCTGGTGGCCGGGTCTTTTTTCAGCGTTTTGCAGACCTCGAAACCGCTCAGTTTGGGCATCATAATGTCCAGCAGAATCAGGTCGGGCTGAAATTGGGCGACCTTGTCCAAGGTATCGCGGCCATCGACCGCCATGGCGATTTCACACTCTATGTCGGTAAGATAGGCCTCCAACAATTCGACGTTGGTCAGGTTGTCGTCGGCGATGAGAATTTTGCTTTTGGGCATAGTGTATCCTATTTATCGCACTGTCGTTCGCCCGGCACGGGGAACTGTTTGCAAAGGTTTTTGACTTCCCCGCGGATTCGCCCTTGCAGGGCTTCATCGTCCGGGGCCTTTAGGACCTGTAAAATCCAATCGCCAATTGTCTTCATTTCAGCAGTGCCTATGCCGCGGGTAGTTATGGCCGGGGTGCCGATGCGGATGCCCGAGGGGTCCATGGGCTTGCGCTGGTCGAAGGGGATCATGTTCTTGTTGATGGTGATTCCGCAGCGGTCCAGTGCGGCTTCGGCCTGTTTTCCGCCCAGGCCCGCCACGGTCACGTCGACGAGCATGAGGTGGTTGTCAGTGCCGCCGCTCACCAGTCGCAGACCGCCGGCCGTGAGCGTCTGGGCCAGGGTTTTGGCGTTGTCCACGATCTGCCGGGCGTATTGTTTGAAGGCCGGCGTAAGGGCCTCGCCGAAGCACACTGCCTTGCCGGCGATGACGTGCATCAGCGGCCCGCCTTGGGTGCCGGGGAATACCGAGCGATCGATGTCCTTGGCATAGGCTTCCTTGCACAGGATCATGCCGCCGCGCGGGCCGCGCAGCGTCTTGTGCGTGGTCGTGGTGACGAAATCGGACATCGGCATGGGGTCGTGGTGCAGGCCGGTCGCCACCAGGCCGGCGTAATGGGCCATGTCCACCATCAGTTTCGCCCCGCACGATCGGGCAATCTCGGCGAACTTGTCGTGCTCCATTTCCCGCGGATAAGCGCTTGCCCCGGCCACGATAAGCTTGGGTTTGTGCTCCCGGGCCAGTGCGGCAAGCTGGTCGAAGTCGATGCGGTGCGTATCGGGCCGAACTCCGTAGCTGAGGAAATGATAGTATTTGCCCGAGATGTTCAGTTTCATGCCATGCGTAAGGTGCCCGCCGTGGGCCAGATCGAGCCCCAGCACGATATCGCCGGGCTCCAAAACGGCGAAATACACCGCTGTGTTGGCCTGGGCCCCGGAATGCGGCTGCACGTTGACGTGCTCGGCATTGAAGAGTTGTTTTGCCCGATTTCGGGCCAGGTCTTCGGCAATATCGACGAACTGGCAGCCGCCGTAATATCGCTTGCCCGGATAACCTTCCGCATATTTATTTGTAAGCACGCTGCCCACGGCCTGCATAACGGCGGGCGAGGTGTAGTTTTCGCTGGCGATCATTTCCAGGCCGTTGCGCTGGCGATCCTTTTCGCCGGCAATGGCGGCCCAAAGATCAGGGTCTTGGCGTTCGAGATAGTTCATGGTCGAGATTTTCCGCAGGATTAAATGAGTTTCAAGTATAGTATTTATTCATTATGTAAAGCCGCGACCAGTGGTCGCGGTTTGATAGCGGCCGTTAGATCGGGCTATTTGGGTAGTAAAACGATCTATTGTGGGTGGAAAAAAGCGATTCGTCAACCGCAGCCCTCCAACAGACCCACCGGCAGAGTGGTGAGCTGTCTTAAGGTCAATGCGGAATACAAATCAAAGACACTCTAACATTCCGTTTTGTTCGGATTGACGTATAGTGATTATACAGGTCAAAATACCTATAGAAAGCTTATGGCCTATTAGACCTTGAAAAGGAACTGCCGATGGCCGCTACAGTAGCTAAAATGACCACGAAGGAACTGCAAAAAATTATAGACGCCACTGTCGAGGAGAAGTTACTCGAACTACTCGGCGATCCGGATCAATGCCTGGAATTAAAAAAGTCCCTGAAAAACAGATTATTGCGGCAAAAAAAGAGCGTTGCTCTCGGTCAGCGCGATGAAAAGTTGGAAGAGGTTACCAAGCGAATGAAAATACAATGATTAAAAATGCATGATATACGTAATCGGCGGTTCGGATGGCTTGGAAAAGCCGTTGCTCCGCAGCGGCAACATCATCGGCCTATTTTTTGTCTTTATTGTTCGCCTCTTGGCGTATGGTCTCCGCCAGTTCACCCCCGGCCTTTTTAAAAGCAGCTATCGCCTTGGGTTGGCCTTCTTCATAGCCATACCAGGCATCCACTACGTTGCCGTCGCGGTCGATGATGTAGCTCATCGGCACGGCCGATGCGCCCTTGGTCTGATAATCATGAAAACTAACTTTTAATGCGGCTTCGGAAGAATCGATGATATTGGTGAACGTTGCATCGTTCTCGCGAAGCATTTCCAGGGCTATTTGCTTGTCGTCGGAGCAGTCGAAACCCAGGATTACCAGGCCTTTATCCTTATATTTTTTGTGGAATTCTTGGAGATGACACATCTCCTCGCGGCAGGCCGGTCAGCCGGCTCTCCATTCATAGAACCAGACAACCCGGCCGCGGAAATCCGAGAGCTTGATGCGGTTGCCGTCGGCCGAAACCAGATCGAAATCAGGCGCTTTCGCGCCCGGTTTTAACAGCCCGATTTCTATGGGCGGCCTGACCCACTGCGTCCAACCTTCGGGCGGCTTCCACGAAAACATCGACAGCGGAATATCGGCGTTAAGAGTCACCGACGACCAATCTTCGGTCATTTTAATGTCGTAACTTACCCGCACGACTTGTTTCAGCCTGCGGGGGATGTGGTCTTGCTTGGACAGCCAGATATACCAGCTTCTCTGGTGCTTCATAATGCTGACTTCAATACCCTCGCACTCCTCATCCCCAACCTTTTCATCCGGCAGACTTTTCACGCCGTCGATATATTGTTGAAGCGAGTCGGAATATCCGTGGAAGGTGCTGGGATCAAGAATGGTCATCCCCGACACACCGATATAACTGACCTCGTGGCCGATGGAGTGCATCGCCAACGGGGCAGGATGCTTCATATAAGAATTAAGGCGTTTCTGCTTATCGGCCTCGGTCTCGTTGTCCTCGTCGCCGAACATTTGGGGCCGCCCCTGGGGCCAATAAATCCACAGCGTATCGCCGTCTCCGATAAGGATTCCGTTTCTTTCCGCAGCGGGGGATTGCCCTTCCAGGCGAAAGTAATTGGGTTTTCTCAGCCATGCCTTGTATGAGCACTCGGCTTTATAGTTACCCTTTCCTTCAACCGTATAATGGCTAACGTAAGAAAGCGAATCGGCCTTGTGCAGCGCTTCGATCATTTGATTGTACAGTGCGTGCGCGGCAGGCTCATCCGGGAAGGGCGCGGCGGCGGTCGTTGATTCCCCGGTGGTTTTCATTTCCGCAGCGGGAGTAGTTGATTCCGCAGCGGTTTTTGCCGCGTCTTTTTTCGCCGCTTGATTGTCGGAACAGCCGACAATCAACCAGGCGCATCCAATCAGCATGCTGGTTGCCATTATCGCGTGAAACCACTTTTTCTCGAAGTGGCGCGAAGGGGCCATACCTGTTCTCCTGTCCGGTCTTGACGGACTATGTGAGGCGGGATCATTTAAGCGAGCCGTTTGTGGCCGGGGCAAACAACAGTAGAATATTATATATATTTCCCGGGATATTACCACTTCAATCCGAATTTCGCACCGGTCGATTTTCCCAGGCCGCCTGTCAGCGGCAGTTCTTTTTCCGGTTTTTTGGGCTTTGATGGTCCGGCCGCCGCCTCGGCCGCCTCTTGCTCGGCTTTTTCCTTTTCTTTTTTGGTCGGCTCGGGCTGGGATAGGGCCTTTATCGAAAGGCTTATACGTTGAGCATTTTGATCCACGGAAAGCACCATCACCTCGACCTGCTGGCCTTCCTTGACCACGTCGGTGCAGCGGAACACCCGTTTGTGCGAGAGTTGCGAAATATGGATCAGCCCTTCCACGCCCGGCTCCAACTCGACGAAAGCGCCGAAGTCCATGATCTTCACCACCTTGCCTTGGACAATGGAATTAGGCGGATATTTCTGCGACGCCTGGGTCCAGGGGTTTTCCAAAAGGTCGCGATATGCAAAGCTGATTTTGCCGGTGGCGGGATCGATTTTTTCGATGCGCACTCGGATTTGCTGGCCCTCGGCGACGACCTCGCTGGGATGATTTACCCGGCCCCAGGCCAATTGGCTGACGTGCAGCAGGCCGTCCACTCCGCCGATGTCGACAAACACCCCAAAGGGCATTAACTTGCGTACCACGCCGTCGTGGATCTGCCCGGGCTTGAGCGATTCGAGCAGTTTTTGCTTGGCTTCGGCCTTTTCGCGCTCCAGGATCGCCCGGCGGCTTAAAACCAGGTTGCGCCGATCGGGATTGGCCTCGGTCACCAGGCAGAGAAAGTGCTGACCCACGAATTCCGACAAATCCTCGACGCGATACATGGTAACCTGGCTGATGGGAATGAAGCCGCGGATGTGGTTCACCTCGCATTCCAGCCCGCCGCTGTTGTGGCCTGTTACCTGGACATCGACCGTGGCGCCTTCCCTCAGGTCCGACCAGTCTTCGACGTGGACGGCCGTGCCCGGCAGCATCAGTTCATATAGGCCGTCCTCGGAATTAAAACGCTGCACGATTACATCGACCAGGCCACCGATGACCGGCGGGTCGATGAATTGCTGTAAAGAAAGGACGCCTTGCTCGCGGCTGCCGAGTTCCACGAACACGTCGTCTTTGCGCACCACTACGATGCGGGCGGAGTGTTTCGAGTCTACTTCCAATTGCTCCTGGATCATCGCTGAATCGCCGGCCGCGAGCAACTGGTCGAGCGATGCCCCGCCCATGGCTGTTTCGAATTCGGCTTCCTGGTCTGGGGCAAGGCGCTGATGGATATTGGGCGGAGGGAAACTGCCGGGCGAGGCGGGCATGGTGTCGGTGGGGAGCGTGGGCAGCGGGGCGGGCTCGTCCAGCATTTCGCTTAGCACCGATTGGGGGATTACCCGGGGTTCGTCTTTTGTTTCCCGGCCCGGCGACTGCGGGGGCTCTTTCTCGGTTTCATCTTCTGTTGGGTCAGAATCGGCGGACTGGGCGGCCGTTTTATCGGATTCGGACTCGACAACCGGCTCCCAATCGCGGCGCCGCCGGGCACGATAGGCTGCCGGATCGCGCTCGGATCCAATTAGAATCCGCCGCCTGGACAGTTTTTCCCGGTCATTGTTTTCCTCGACGGAGTGATCAGGTGAGTTCTCAGCGGCCTGGGTAGGCAAAGATTGCCCAATCGCGTTTTCAGTTGTCCGGTCTTGTTCTTTAGGATCGGTCGGTGTCAAAGCCATGGTCCCTTTATTTACCGAATAAGGGCGGCAGTGCTATTGCCGCCTCAACATAATGATAACCTATTCTAACAAACATAGATTCGAAATTCCACAGAGGATAAGCGAGAAGTATTATTTTGACAGAGATTGAAGTATTATTTTGATAGAGATTATTGGGCGCGACCGATAGTCGGGCTTTATGTAGGAGGGCCGCCCTTATTTTGGCAGAAAATCTTGGACAATGGTTACTTCGCGAATCTGCCGGCTGTCGGGCTCGAAAACGCGGATTTTGACCTGGATCCCCCTAAGCGGCGCCGGATAGGGCGGGGAAGTGATTTTTTCGCCTTCGTCGTCGACAATGCCGTTGCCGTCATCGTCAAACCCGTTGCTCCCGCGGCCGGGCGGATACGTCGCCGTGGATAATCCCGACAAGCCCGCGTTTTCATAGTGTGTCGACCAGGTGTCATACACCCTGGGCGTAAAAATGGGCGGCGTATTATTACTAATAAAATAATCTCCTAATAAGTATGCATAATATCCGTTGGCAGGGGCGGTCGATAGACAATAACCGCGATGATAAAACATTTCACCGGGTACATAGGGATTATCATCCGGCGTTATTTCCGGCGGATAGTGTTTGATCTCTTGTACTTTGGTTGGATTAGCAAGATCGATCGGCCGCATTTCATATCCCAGATCGACATATTGTCCCAGGGCCGGCTCCCAGGCCTTGACGTCAAAGCCGATCACGTTTGTGAGTATTATGTCATCGGCGATGCGATAAGTCGCAGCCGCAGCCATTGGAATAAGGCCCAAGTATGGATCCGGGAGGCGATGGCTCCGATCGTTCGTCCAAAAATCCAAAGGCGGATTAAAGGGCGGAATAAAAGTGCTCAAGTAGAAATATTGACTAGGATAATTTGTATTTAAAGGCGGGGAATTAGGAACAGACGGGGGTATCGAAGGACTCGAAAGATCCCAGGTCGCCGATTCCTGCAAGGTGGGCAATCCCAATAATCCCCATCTCCGCGCGTCAAAGGGAAATACATCGCTCGGATGAGCATAACGGCATTCTCGCCGCGTCAGGTCGGACATGGTGTTGGGAACGATTACTCCGTTTTGCACCCGTACTGAAATGTCGTTTTTTTCATAAAACCTTGAAGCGGAGGGAGCGACGGACAGATTATTCCACAGACCCGGTGCTACCAGCAACTGGCGGCGATACAGCGTGCTGCCGCGCATGAACCAGGCCACTTCGGCTACGTCGGATTGAACAACCGGAGTGTTAAAAACCGCCTTGTCGGCCAGACCCACGAATGGTCTGCCCGTGGAGCGGGTAGTGAACATGAGGATGTCGTCGAAATCGCCCGCCGTGCTATCGGTTTGGCCGTTGTCGGTGTTGACCGGCTGGGGTGCGATGCCCATTGGGTTGTTATCCCAATTGTAAGGCGGATTGGCGGCGATTCCTTGTTGGATGTATTGTTGCGGAGGCGCCGGTCCTTCGATGTATTCGAAATAACCTTCACCGTCATCCGGATTGCGCGGCGGCAGCATTTTGACCGTAACGCCTTTAAGATCCATTTGCAGCCGGGCGGCGGCCGAATTCAATTTTTCCGAGGCTTCTAAAAACGAGCGGGAATCGGTAATGCTTTGCCCCAAGGAGCCGAACATCTGAACCACGGCACCCATCAATAGCAACGTTATGGCCGTGGCCACAAGGATCTCGACCAAGGTATAACCGGAATGAGGGCCGGGCAATTTATTACCCGGTTTATAAGGATTTGGGCCGAGGGATGAGGGACGACGGATAAAGGATGAGGGATGAAGGATGAAGGATGAAGGATGAAGTGTGGTTTCACGTCGCTCACTGTCCACTGCCCACTGCCCACCGCCCACCGCCCAATGCCCACTGCCCACTTTTGTCGATAATTTGCAGTTTGCAATTTGCAGTTTGCAATTTGCAATTACTCGTCCTGAACCCTGAACCCCGAACCCTTTTTCGTCGGATGGCACAGGCCGGTAGATTAACGATCTGGTCATGGCAATAATACTCTTATCGTCCCTTGCCCATTTGGCAGGCCGGCCCGGTCGCCCATATTATCTATTCGACCTTGAAACGCGGGAAAAGTCAATGGTTTAGGGGCTGGGGATAGGGATTATTGGTACAGCAGCGGTGGGCGGTTTACAGTGGGTAGTATAAAACCGGAAATGTCATCTATTTACAAATTCAGCCTTGAATTTTCCGTTTTCCGGGTTCATTCGTTTTGGTTCGCCCCTTTTCCCTTGCCCCTAGCCAACCGAGCCAAAGGCGTTCGGGGGTGCGTTTGATACGGGTAAACCAGGGTTCTTCTTCGGGATGCAGGGGGCGGACAAGGATGCACTTTACTCCTGCCCAGCGCCCGGCCAGCACGTCGGCAAAGACCTGATCGCCGATCATGGCAGTGTGCGCGGGCTGAAAACCCATCTTGGCCATGGCCCGGTACACTCCGAAAGGAAATGGTTTTAAGGCGTTGGCCTCAAAAGGCAGGCCGAGTTTATCGGCGAAATTCTTAATGCGATGGTTCCGGCCGTTGGAAACGATGCAACAGCCAATTCCGCCTGCCTTTAAGGCGGCCAACCATTGGGCCGTTTCCGGCCTTACGTCGGTCTCTCGATATCGCTTCAATGTGCAATCCAAATCGAGCAATACTCCGTCAATTCCCAGCTCCCGACAACGATCCACAGTCAGTTCCAAAATGCTTTCCACGCGAAGGTGTGGGGTTATTAAATTGAACATCGTATGGATATAAGTGACAGGGGTAAGGGTACACGAGAGAAGGCCACAATGCATTATTCGTCTAGTAAGAATACCATGCAATTGCATTTTAATGCGAATTACAACCCTTTATGGTGGTTCACTTAATAAAGTTTTTTGCCATTATTTAAGAGACTATCCAGTTTTTTGTGTCAATAAAAAAGGGACTGTTACTTTTGGGCCGTCATATTTAACAGATTTGTGTCCTGGGCCGAATATAGAGTTGACTATCTTTGGAATGATTAGTACAATTCCTTCGATTTATATGGCGATAATTCGGAGACCAAACACATGAGTAAAACAGAATCGGGCGGAGTTTTCAATAATATCACTGAGTGCATTGGCAATACGCCTTTGGTTAAGTTTAACCGGATCGCGGAAGGATGTGTTGCCACAGTTGTGGGAAAAATGGAAAACCTCAATCCGCTTTGGAGCGTCAAAGATCGCATTGCCCGAGCGATGATCGACGCCGCCGAACGGGATGGACTGGTCGACAAGAACACGGTGATCATCGAGCCGACAAGCGGAAACACGGGGATTGGTTTGGCATATGTTTGCGCCTCCAGGGGATACAAGCTAGTGGTTACCATGCCGGAAAGCATGAGCATCGAGCGCCGCCGGATGCTGAAGGCGTTGGGCGCGGAATTATTGCTCACGCCGGCCGCCGAAGGAATGCCCGGCGCGGTCGCCCGGGCTGAAGAATTAGTGGCTAAAAATCCCAATTATTACATGCCGCAGCAGTTCAAAAACCCGGCTAATCCGGAAATTCACCGCAAAACAACGGCCGAGGAAATCTGGCGCGATACAAACGGGGCCGTGGATATCGTAGTCGTAGGCGTGGGTACGGGAGGCACGATTACTGGTGTGGGCGAGGCCCTGAAATCGCGTAAACCGTCGGTAAAAATGGTCGCCGTCGAGCCGGTAGCCAGTCCGGTTATTTCCCAGCGGCTTGCGGGCGAGGAGCTCAAGCCCGGCAAACATACGATCCAAGGCATCGGCGCGGGCTTTATTCCCGACGTGCTCAATTTGGATATCATTGACGACGTGGTTCAAGTCCTGGATGAGGACGCCTTTGATACCAGCCGCCGCTTGGCCAAGCTGGAAGGTTTGATGTGCGGCATCAGTTGCGGGGCGGCGGCCTGGGCGGCCCTGGAGTTGGGGCGGCGACAGGAAAATCGCGGCAAACTGATTGTAGCCATCCTTCCCGATCTGGGCGAACGATATCTATCGACTAAATTGTTCCCGGAATGAGAAGCCGCCAGCAGGCGTTTCCTCGTTCCCACGCTCCGGCGTGGGAACGACAAAGAACTGTGTTCCCACGGGGGACCATACAAGTAATAGTTTTCCTCGTTCCCACGCTCCAGAGTGGGAACGGCAATGAAGTTTGTTCTCACGGGGACCATGGGAACAAGTGACAGTTGTCGGTTTCCATCCTCCAGTCTGCAACCTAAAGCCTCCGGCCTCCGGACTAAAGCCTATAAAAAAGATCAAGCGGCCCATCTCGTTGGAGACGGGCCGCTTGTTTTATGATAAAGGAGTTTGCTCGGACTTGGATCGGGATATGAGTCCGAGCTACTCGCTTATACATCCATAGTTATTTGCAGCAAGCCGGGGTGCAGCAAGCCGGGGCGCAGCAAGACTGTCCGCAGCAGGGCGCCGGGCAGCAAGAGCACGGACGGCATGAACGGCAGCAGCGGACTCTGCAGCAGCACTGTTGGCAGCAGCAGGAATTTCCGCAGCAACCGCCGCAGGCGGCGGTGCAGCAAGCGGGGGCGGCGCAGCAAGCCGGGGCGCAGCAAGACTGTCCGCAGCAGCAGGGCGCCGGGCAGCAAGAGCACGGACGGCATGAACGGCAGCAACGGACTCTGCAGCAGCACTGTTGGCAGCAGCACGAATTTCCGCAGCAACCGCCGCAGGCGGCGGTGCAGCAAGCGGGGGCGCAGGGGGCTGGGCAAGCCGGGGCGGCGCAGCAAGCCGGGGCGCAGCAAGACTGTCCGCAGCAGCAGGGCGCTGGGCAGCAAGAGCACGGACGGCATGAACGGCAGCAACGGACTCTGCAGCAACGCTCTTGGCAGCAGCAGGAATTTCCGCAGCAACCGCCGCAGGCGGCGGTGCAGCAAGCGGGGGCGGCGCAGCATGCCGGGGCACAACAATCGCCAAGTAGAGAGGCGCTCGAGTTGGAGACGCCGATGGCAACAATTACGGCTGCCATTACCAGCGCCGGCAACAAAATTCGACGGTACATGGGGGTACTCCTTGTTAGGAAAAACCTTGTGGGATACTAACGCAAAATAGCGTAGTTAGGGGGTTTAGGTCCAATCTAGGTTCTGCTATCGTCCCACGGAGGTCTCATTCCTTAACCAGACAACCCATTTCCGCCAAAACTTTCTCTTACGGCATTCCATCCGAAACACATCTCACAGATGTAACAACTAAGCCGAAGTAAACGGACTTAACGCCCTTAAGGGCTGGGAGATACGGGGTTTTTGTCAGTCTTTTTTTTGATAAACGTGAAAACGATTGATTTAACGTATATCGCTCCTTCGCTTTGGCCTTTTGTTAGCGAATAACCAGGATCTCCTATTTGCTTTAATGAATAATTCATTCCCCCTTGTTGGCTTGTCCCGCACCGATAACCTATTGTTTTTTATCAGGCATTAGTACGTGTATGCCACGGATATCGTAAAACGACCGCTGAATATTCCTATCTTCTTAAAAGGGGCCTGGCAGGGGGGCAGTTTACATGAAGACACGAAGGGAATGGGCTATGGAACCTATGTATTCAACCTTGGGCGGAGATCCTGATCTCAGCGACCTGGTTGCTTTGTTTGTCGAGGAGATGCCCGATCGAGTGGCAAACATCCTCGACTTGCTCGACCGCAACGAGTGGGAAGAATTGCGCCGCGCGGCTCATCAGATAAAGGGAGCGGCTGGCAGTTATGGTTTTGGGGCCATTTCGCCGTGCGCAGGCAAACTTGAATTCGCCATCCGCGATCAGGAGCCCGAAGAAAACATCCGCCAGGCC
>JBEKSO010000050.1:0-14420 GCA_049516935.1 Thermoguttaceae bacterium | reverse complement strand
GGCCGAGAAAATGAACCGCAGCGCCGAAACCATCCGCTACACGCTGAAACAGTTCGATCGCGACCATCCCGATCTGGCCGTATTCCCGGAAAATCATGGACCCCTGGGCATGGATACCAAACGCAAGATCTACCAGCAGTATCACCGCGGCGAATCGGTCGATGACTTGGCCAGGCGATTCTGCCGCACGCGGACCAGCATCTACCGCATCATCGCCGAGATGCGCGCCAGGCGGATCATGGAGTTGCCTTTGGACTATATCCCCAACCCGGTCTATATCCGGATCAAATCGCAAAAGATCGAGCAGCGGATTTTAGGTCCCATGCCGCCCGCCGATCAGGCGGCGAAAAAGGCCCGCCTGCCCAGCGGACTGCCCCCGTATTTGGCGAGTTTGTACGAAGTGCCGCTATTAAGCCGCCGGCAAGAGGCCCACCTCTTCCGCAAAATGAACTACCTCAAGTTTAAAGCCAGTAAATTGCGGGCGAAACTCGACGCGGAACATCCAAAAAGCGTCTTGATGGAACACATCGAACGCACCTACGACGAGGCCGTGTCGACCAAGAACCAAATTGTGCGGGCGAACTTGCGCCTAGTGGTGTCGATTGCCAAGCGGCACGTCGGCCCGGCGGAAAACTTCTTCGAGCTTGTAAGCGACGGCAATATGTCGTTGATGCGGGCGGTGGAAAAGTTCGATTTCGCCCGCGGCAACAAATTCAGCACTTACGCCAGTTGGGCGATCATGAAGAACTTCGCCCGCACCATTCCCAACGAACACCGCTATCACGACCGTTTCCGCAGCAGCCAGTCGGAGATGTTCGCCACGGCCGAGGACGAGCGCACCGATCAGGTCGAGATCGAATCGAGCCAGATGCAGCGGGAAGGCCAGATCGAAAAGATCCTTGCATGTCTCGACGACCGCGAGCAAAAGATCATCGTCCGCCGCTTCGGCCTGAAGCGCGGCGAAGAACCGCTGACGCTTAAACAGGTGGGCGTCGAATTGGGAGTTACCAAGGAACGAATCCGGCAGATCGAAGCCCGAGCCCTGAGCAAACTGCGTAAAGCGGTCGAGGAGGAAAAAATCGAATTCCCGGGCTAGGGAAAATTAACCTTAGCGCCAAGTTAAACGAGTTGGTTGAAGCACGCCCGGCCGGCTGGCATTCGCGGTTCACAGATTCCGCGAATCGCAGTCTGCCGGGCGGGTTTGCTTTTTTAAGAAACAATGCCAAAAAATGTCCGGGGCATGGCGTCATTACTCTCTATTAGCATTTACCCCTGTCCAATTACCAATGTGATTAGCTGGCCTGTTGCCTAACTAATTTGGGTGGAATGATTGAATGTATTTCATGCTTATGTGATTGGATAAAAGCAAAACACCAGTCTTTTGGGTGGTTTCTGGCAAAATTTTTAGATTTGGGCTTTGCGGCATGCTTTTTTTCCGCATCAGCCGGCTTGCGTGGTTTTGGAGGTTGGTTATATTAAGAGGTTCGCGTGCTAAGACTCGACCGGCTAGCGTAGCTCAATCGGTAGAGCAGTTGATTTGTAATCAACAGGTTGTGGGTTCAAGTCCCTCCGCTAGCTCGTATCGGAAACCCCTGTGAAAAATGCCTGAAAAAGCGGTTGTTTTGGGCGTGAAGTTTTTTGGCGCTGAATTGTATAAGGTCCGGGCGATAAAACGATTTACTGGGAAAATCGGTCGCCTGTCGCTGAAGCCTGAGGACATTTGTTTTCTGAGGGTCGAATTGCAGTTCAGAAAACGATAGAGAATCAAGCAAATTAAGGAGGGGGGTTTCCCGAGCGGTCAAAGGGGTCAGACTGTAAATCTGATGGCAATGCCTTCGAAGGTTCAAATCCTTCACCCCCCATTTCCACACCACTTAACCAGGATTTTTTAACAAACAGAAATAATGTCGTGAACGTGCGATAATTTTTATTGGAAGATGCGGCCTCGCCTTGATCGGCCTCGCGACATTGGTTTTCTGAGGCGCCATTATTGCGGGTGTAGCTCAACGGTAGAGCCATAGCCTTCCAAGCTATTCACGAGGGTTCGACTCCCTTCACCCGCTTTGCGGGCGAAACAAAGTCAGTCGAAGCGGCGAAAAAAACAGGGACGAAAAGGTGGGGGTGGAAAAAATGACAACCGGCTGCGAATAATTAGTTTAGCCGCGAGCCGGCGGCGGGCGCATATTGCAGTGCCAAACGCGAGTTTGGCGGGAAAATAAAACTGGAGAATAAACACCCGAGTGCGGGGATTTCATCGCACCGGAAAACAATGGGGATCGAACAACCACGCGGGCTGCTGTAGCTCAGTCGGTAGAGCGCGTCCTTGGTAAGGACGAGGTCAAGGGTCCGAATCCCCTCAGCAGCTTTTTTGTCGGCCGATGTAAAACCGAGAGTAGCGGAATTGGCGTCGGCCGGGTTATTGTAATTAAACTACCCGCTTGATCCAACGCAGGGAGAAAGACAAAGACATGGCCAAGGAAGTATTTACTCGCAGCAAGCCCCACGTCAATGTCGGCACCATCGGCCACATTGACCACGGCAAAACCACGTTGACCGGCGCAATTTTGGCCGTCCAAGCAGCCAAAGGCCTGGCCAAGACCAAGTCATACGCCGATATCGCCAAGGGCGGTACGGTCCGCGACGCCACCAAGACCGTGACCATTGCGGTCGCGCATGTGGAGTACGAAACCGAAAAACGCCATTACGCCCACATCGACTGTCCGGGCCATGCCGACTTCATCAAGAACATGATCACCGGCGCCGCGCAAATGGACGGGGCGATATTGGTCGTATCCGCGGCCGACGGCCCCATGCCGCAAACCCGCGAACACGTGCTCTTGGCCCGGCAGGTGAACGTGCCCGCCTTGGTCGTGTTCCTCAACAAGATCGACCTGGTCGACGATCCCGAGTTGCTCGAGTTGGTCGAACTGGAATTACGCGAATTGTTGACGCATTACGGGTTTCCGGGCGACGAGATTCCCATCATCCGCGGGGATTCGCTGACGGCGTACAACAAGCCCGGCGATCCGGCCTCCATCAAGTGCATCGGCGAATTGATGGACGCCATCGACGCCTACATACCGCAGCCGCAGCGCGAGGTGGACAAGCCCTTCCTGATGGCCGTGGAAGACGTGTTTTCCATTGAAGGCCGCGGCACCGTGGCCACCGGCCGTATCGAGCGGGGCATGATTAAGGTGGGCGAAGAAGTCGAAATCGTGGGTTTCGCCCCGGAATCGCGGAAAACAGTATGCACCGGCGTGGAGATGTTCAACAAGACCCTGGACCAAGGCCAGGCCGGCGACAACGTCGGCTGTTTGTTGCGGGGCATCAAACGCGAGGAAATCGAGCGCGGCCAGGTCTTGGCCAAGCCCGGTTCCATCACCCCCCACACCGATTTCGAGGCCGAAGTCTACGTCTTGTCCAAGGAAGAAGGCGGTCGCCACACTCCGTTTTTTAGCGGATACCGGCCCCAGTTCTACTTCCGCACCACGGACGTCACCGGTTCGGCCAACCTGTTGGGCGGCGCCGAAATGTGCATGCCCGGCGATAACGTTAAACTCAAAGTCGAGCTGATCTCCCCAATCGCCATGGACGCCAACGTGCGGTTCGCTATTCGTGAAGGCGGCCGAACGGTCGGTTCCGGCGTAGTGACCAAAGTCATCAAATAAAAAATCAACTGTTGGGGCGGCAGTTAAACTGCCGCCCCAACACAAAAGCCAGATTCACGGCCAACATCCCCAAAACCATGCAGGGGTGTAGCTCAATTGGTAGAGCACTGGTCTCCAAAACCAGCGGTTGGGAGTTCGATCCCCCCCGCCCCTGCCATTTGGAGACAAAAGGGTTCAGGGTTCAGAATTCAGGGTTCAGTATTCGAATCTTGATGTTCTCCCCTGAACCCCGAACCCTGAAGCGAAAACCCTGAACCTTAAATCGAAAATCCTGAACCCTGAACCCTAATATATCCCGGGCCCTTATATGGGTGCAATTTTCCAAGAATTATTTGCCGTCGGTATTTACAAGCGGAGCCAAGGGCGAATCACCCGGCAGGTGACCTTCGCCGCACTGGCCATAGGCATTTCATTGGGCTTTTTCCGTCTTTACCAAACATTAGACGCCAGTATCGGCAACAAGCTTTTTGGTCTTTCCTTTTGGCTGCCTGGTTTTTTGGGGGTGGTGGGATTGTGGGTGTCGTACCGGGCGGTTAATTTGCCCGGTTTCGCCGACTTTTTAATCGCCGTGGAAGCCGAAATGAACAAGGTTTCCTGGCCTACCCGCAGCGAATTGTTTCGAGCCTCGATGGTAGTGCTGATTTGCATCATCTTTCTGGCCATCGTACTTTACGGCTTCGATATATTCTGGCGGATAATATTCCAATACGTGTTGCACATTTTGTAGCAGCAGGAACGCATACGTGAGCGACGAGCCAAACAATCCGATTCCCGAGCCGCCCAAAATATCGCTAGATATTGCGTATGCCGCTGGGCCGGATCCCGCCGAACTGGCGGCAGAGGCTGAAGGTATGCCCGTAGCGCCTGAACCGGCGGCCATGGCTGAGCCGCCGATCAATCCTCCGTTTCCACCGGCTGAAGTATCGCCCGCGCCGGTTGAAGCCCAGACAGCCCAAAGCGAGGCGCCCGCCCAGCCGGCCGAAACGCCTGTTCCTCCGGCTGAAGCCCCGAGTGCGGAAACTCCAGAAGCGGCGCCTGCCGTTGCGGAAACCCCAGAGCCGCCAACGCCGGCGCCCAAACCCCAGGAACCGAAGTCGGATAAAATGGAATGGTATATCCTCAAGGTGCAAAGCAACCGCGAGGAATCCATCCGCGAAGGATTGCTCCGCCGCGTGGCCATTGCCGGGCTGGATCGCTTTTTCGGCGACGTGATCGTGCCCACCGAAAAAGTCACCGAGTTCAAGGGCGGAAAAAAACGCGTAATTAAACGGAAGCTCTACCCGGGCTACCTGGTCGTGCACATGGAGATCAACGACGACACCTGGTTTATGGTCCGCGAGACCCCGGGCATCGGCGATTTTACCGGGGCCGCCGGCCGGCCTTCGGTCATGCTGCCCCACGAAGTCGAGCGCATCGTGGCCAAGGCCGAGGAAAAGAGCGAAAAAGCCCCGAAACTTAAAATCGGCTTCAGCGAGGGCGAGCGCGTGAAAATCAAGGAAGGCACCTTCGAAAATTTCGAAGGCGAAGTGGAAAGTATCGACCAGACCAACGGGCAGGTGACCGTAATGATCAACATCTTCGGCCGCAGCACCCCGGTTACCTTGGAATATTGGCAAATCGAAACGTTGTAAGTTTGAACAGCCGCGACGGGCGCCAACTGAAGGTTGGTCGGTCGCATATAAAATATTTTGACAATGGTATAAATCATGGCAAAGCAACTAACAGGTGAAGTGAAATTCCAGGTGCCCGGCGGGCAGGCGACGCCGGCCCCTCCGGTGGGCACGTCGCTGGGACGTTTCGGCATTAACCTGGGCCAATTCGTGCAGCAGTTCAACGAGCGGACAAAAGACGCCGGAGGCATGCCCATCCCCGTGGTGGTAAAAGTATACAACGACAGGACATTCGAGTTTGTCACCAAGAGCCCGCCCGCGGCCGCGCTTTTGAAAAAGGCGGCCGGCATTGCCAAGGGCTCGGGCGTGCCCAACAAGGAGAAAGTCGGCAAGGTGACCATCGCCCAGGTCGACGAGATCTGCCGCACGAAAATGGCCGACTTGAACGCCCGCGATATCGAGCACGCCCGCAACATCGTGCTGGGCACGGCACGGAGCATGGGCCTGGAATTGGAGAAATAAACGCCCGAAACCGGTTCCACGAGCTGGGCTGGGCTGGTCACTTTAGCGAGTAGGGCTGGTCACTTTAGTGACCCAGTATGAGTATAGAAGTGGAGAGTATAATATGCCAAAAACCAAACAACCCAAACGCATGGCTGCGATGTTGGAAAAAACGCCGGGCAAGAGCGCCTTGCCCCTGAAAGATGCCGTGCAGTTGTTAAAGACATACAACACGACAAAATTTGATCAGACCGTGGAAATCGTCATCCGCTTAGGCATCGATCCCAAGCAGGCCGATCAGGCGGTCCGCGGATCGATCGTACTTCCCAACGGCATCGGCAAGTCGCTAAAGGTGATTGTATTCGCCAAGGGCGACAAGGTCGACGAAGCCAAGGCGGCCGGCGCGGATGAAGTCGGCGGCCCGGAAATGGCCGAAAAAATCAAGGGCGGTTGGACCGATTTCGACGTGTGCATCGCCGCCCCGGACATGATGGGCGTGGTCGGACCGCTGGGCAAGGTCCTCGGTCCGCGCGGACTCATGCCCTCGCCGCGCGCCGGAACCGTATCGCCGGACGTGGGAAAAGTCGTCAAGGAATACAAAGCCGGCAAGGTCGAGTTCCGCAACGACGCGGGCGGAAACATTCATGCCATCGTGGGAAAATTAAGCTTCGATGCCGATAAACTGGCCGAAAACGTGGCCGCCTTTATCAATTTTGTCGTCAATATGAAACCGGCCGCAGTCAAGGGACAATACATAAAAACCATCGGCCTTAGCGCTACCATGAGCCCAGGCGTGCGGATTCAAGCGGCGTAAAGGAGGGCGGGCGTTCCTGCCTGCCATATGATAATATGAGTAAGTATGTAAAGAATCTGATTGCCGAAAACCTCCGCGAGCGTTTGAAAAACGTCCACGACGCCCTGCTGGTGAACATGGTCGGACTTTCGGCCAACGCCAACAACCGCTTGCGCGGGGAATTGGCCGGCAAAAACGTGAATGTGATTGTGGTGAAAAACAGCCTTGCCGTCCGGGCCACCTCAGGCACGCCGTTGGAGCCCATGTTCCACGGCCTGACCGGGACCTCGGCCATTTGCTGGGGCGGCGAAGATATCGTCAGCCTGGCCAAGGAAATTGCCCGGTTGGTAAAAGACGAAAAAAACAAGCCCTTTGAGGCCCGCGGCGGCGTGATGGACGGCGAACGCATCTCGGCCGACCAGGTGGCGCAAGTGGCCACGTGGCCCAACCGTTTGGAACAGTTATCGATTCTTATGGGTCAAATCCTCAGCCCGGGCGCGAATCTGGCCAGCCAATTGGAAAGCGCAGGCGCGGCCTTGGCCAGCCAGATCGAACAAAAAAGCGAAGGAGCGGAAGAAGTAAAAAGTGAAGAGATTGCAAATTGAAAATTGCAAATTGCAAATTTCAAATTGCAGACATTTTTTTAGGGATTAAAAGTCATAGCAAACGTTTAACAGCGACAGGACACCGATTGGGAAGCATGTAGGAAAAGGAACTGGGCTTTTAAAGCCCTCACCCTAGCCCTCTCCCGGAGGGAGAGGGGACTTGGAATAAGATGTAAACTCCGGGTACGTTCCCGGAAAGAAAAATAATAACCAACTAGATAATAGTAACGTGTCGGGGCCGGTTGCCCGCAGCACCGTGTTCGCGACGCCAAGGTGAGAAAGGATCGAGATTGTCATGGCGACAGATACAGCAACACGCCAGTTTTCCCCATTGACCCAGGAGTTGGGCGAAAAGATCGTGGAGTTAAACCTCAAGCAAGCCAAGGAACTGAGCGACTATTTGTCCGAGGTCCACGGCATCAAGCCCGCAGCAGGCGGCGCAGTAATGATGGCGGCCCCCGCAGGGGGTGAAGGCGGACCGGCTAAACCCGCGGAAAAGACAGAATTCGACGTAATTTTGGAAGGTTACGGCGAGAAAAAGATCGGCGTGATCAAGGTCGTGCGCGCGGCAACCGCGCTGGGCCTGAAGGAAGCCAAGGATCTAGTCGAAGGCTTGCCCGCCAAAATCAAGGAAGGCATCTCGAAAGAAGACGCCGAGAAGCTCAAGAAGGAACTGGAAGAGGCCGGCGGCACCGTCTCGATCAAGTAAAAGCAGGTCGAATTTTATATTCGTCCTACTGCCAAAAGGCGGATTTTAAAAAAAGTGGGACGGATTTTTAAATCCGTCCTACTGGAATGGAGCAGCGGAAGTCTTTTGTTTTTCGGTCCCTCCCTGACCCGGGGAGGGTGGGCTTTGGCGCGATCGAAATCCGGCAGATTAGCGTGATGGTTGAACTTTGCCGTTTTGCCCTTTTGTCAAACCCGATATACTCTGATTTTATTCGGAGATTCGCGGTTGGCGCTTGGGGTCTGATGAAATTTTACCCTCCTTTTAGGGAGGATGAAAGGCATTGCATGACTTACGGCGCCATGGTTTTTACGCTTGATTTTAAGCATGGCAAACACCCGACGAAAAACACAAAACCCTCACTCGCCAGCCCCCAACACCACCCAATACATCCCAATAATTTGAACACCAACGCTGCTTCACGCGTAATAGGAAATTCCGAGGCGGAAAACCGGCAATTCCTTACCCACCTTTATCGTTCTATGTCGGCCTTGTGTTTTTGCACTCAATTTTCATTTCTTTCAGGAGGGTGATATTCTATGGCGACCATGGCTCAACGACGTCTCCAACCCAAGGAAATCCGTCGCTTCGGCAGCCGCCGGGCCCCTCATTTCATTCCCGATCTGACGCAAATTCAAACCGTCAGTTACCAGGCATTCCTGCAACACGACGTTCCCTGGCAAAAGCGTAAAGATCAGGGGATCGAGGGCGTATTGCGGGAAATCTTTCCCACCGAAAGCTACGACAAAACCCTGCGCCTGGAATACATCCGCTACGAACTGGGCAAACCCCGCTACGAGCCCGACGAATGCCGCCAGTTGCGCCTCACCTACGGCAGGCCTTTTAAAGTCTGGCTCCGCCTGACCAAAGAGCAACCCATCGAGGAAGAAGTTTACCTGGGCGACATACCGATTATGCTGGGCGGGGGCGAATTCATCATCAACGGGGCCGAACGCGTGGTCGTAAACCAATTGCACCGCAGCCCCGGCGTGGACTTCGTGGCCGATATGGAAGCCACCGGCGAACGCCGCATGCATTCCTGTCGCATTATTCCCGAACGCGGCAGTTGGATCGAACTGAACGTCACCCGCAAGGAAAGCCTGGCCGTCAGGATCGACCAGAGCGGCAAGTTCTCCATCATGACCCTGATTCGGGCGATGGATCCGAAATACTCCAATGACGATAATCTGCTTAGGGCGTTTTACGATACTAATACGGAAAAGATCGTCGACGGCCGCAGCGTGATAAAAATCGAGGGCAAACTGGCGGTCGGCGACGTGGTGTATCCCCACGACAGCCCCAGGGCCGGCGAAATCCTCGTCGAGTGCGGCCAGAAAATCACCAAAAACGCCGCCGAGCAGATCTGCACCTCCGGATTGACCAGCATCGAGGTCATGGAAGACCCCAAAAATCCCTTGCTCTTAAACGCCCTGACCGACGACGCCACGGCCAGCCACGAAGAAGCCCTGCTTAGGATCTACCAGCGTCTGCGGCCCGGCAATCCGCCGCAGTTGGAAAAGGCCAAGGCCCTGTTCCACGAAAAATTTTACGACACCAACCGCTATCGTCTGGGCCGGGTGGGCCGTTTTCGCATCAATCGCAAGCTGGGGCTGAACATTCCCGAATCGGAAATGACGCTCCGCCCCGACGATCTCATCGCCGCCATCAAGTACATCATGCGACTCCGCAACAGCGACCCGGACGTGGAAATCGACGATATCGACCACCTGGGCAACCGCCGCTTGCGGACCATCGACGAGTTGGCCTGCGACGAGTTGCGCAAGGGTTTTTTGAAACTCCGCCGCACCGTTCAGGAGCGTATGAGCCTTAAAGACATCGCCGACATGACCCCCCGCACCCTGGTCAATCCCAAGAGCATTTCGGCGGCCATCGAGTATTTCTTCGGGCGCGGCGAACTATCGCAGGTAGTGGATCAGACCAATCCCCTTTCCATGCTGACCCACGAGCGGCGACTCTCGGCCCTGGGCCCCGGCGGGTTGAACCGCAAACGGGCCGGATTCGAGGTCCGCGACGTGCACATCTCGCACTACGGACGCATCTGCCCCATCGAAACCCCTGAAGGCACCAACATCGGGTTGATATCCAGCCTGGCCATCTATGCCGGAGTGGACGAATACGGCTTCCTGGTCACGCCCTATCAGAAAGTCCTCAAAGGGCAATTGACCGAGCAGATCGAATGGCTGCGGGCCGATCAGGAGCACGAGGCGATTCTGGCCCCGGCCGACGCCAAGATCGAAAACGGCCGCCTGGCCGGCGAGACCATCGTCGCCCGGCACCACGGCGATTTTCATCTCATACCGGTCGATCAGGTGCAGTACATCGACGTGGCCCCCTCGCAAATGGTGGGCGTATCGGCCGGCTTGATTCCGTTTTTGGAACACGACGACGCCAACCGGGCCTTGATGGGTTCCAACATGCAGCGCCAAGCCGTGCCGCTTTTGATTACCGAGCCGCCCCTGGTGGCGACAGGCTTGGAAGTCGAGGCCGCCCAAAACTCCAGCATGCTCGTCCGCGCCCTGCGCAAGGGCGTGGTCACGCGGGTCGACGCCGATCACATCGAAATCGGTCCGGACGTGTACAAGATGCGCAAGTTCGTGGGCCTTAACGAACGCACCTGCCAGAATCAAAAACCCATCGTGGCGGTGGGCGATAAAATCGAAAAAGGCCAGGTCATCGCCGACGGGGCGGGCACGTACAAGGGCGAACTGGCCCTGGGCCGTAACGCCCTGGTGGCCTTCATGGCCTGGGATGGATTCAACTTCGAGGACGCCATCATCATCAGCGAAGATCTCGTGGAAAACGACGTCTACACCTCCATCCACATCGAGGAATTCGACATCGAAATCCGCGAAACCAAGCTGGGCCGCGAAGAGTTTACCCGCGATATCCCCAACGTCAGCGAAAAACAACTCCGCAACCTGGATGAAAACGGCATAGTCCGCGTGGGCACCTTCGTCCATCCGGGCGACATCCTGGTGGGCAAGGTCTCGCCCAAGTCCAAGACCGAACTGACGCCGGAAGAAAAACTGCTGCACGCCATCTTCGGCCGGGCGGGCGAAGACGTGAAAAACGACTCCCTGGAAGTCCCCTCCGGAGTGGAAGGCATCGTCATATCCACGCAAAAATTCTCGCGCCGCATGAGCCTCAACGAGGATGAACGCAAGCAATTCGAAACCGACCTGAAAGAGGCGGAGGCCCAAGGCAACGCCCGCATCGCCGCAGCCTTCGGCGAATTGGTCGGCCAGATCGAGGAAATCCTCAAGAAAAAACTCACCGACGAGGAAGGCAATCACCTTGTCGAAGGCCAGGAACACCGCTACGTGGCCGAGCAGGCCCACCAGTTCAACATCGATTCGCTCGACATCCGCAGTCCGCAGCGCCGGGCCGAGGTGGAAAAAATCCACAAGACCTACTGGCCGGCGGTGGAAGCGGCCATCGACGCCCGCGATCGGCAACTGAATTCCATGAAACGCGGTGACGAACTCCGCTCCGGAGTGCTGCAAATGGTTAAAGCATACATCGCCGCCAAGCGGGTGATTTCGGTGGGCGATAAAATGGCCGGGCGGCACGGCAACAAAGGCGTGATCGCCAAAATCCTCCCCAAGGAAGACATGCCCTTCATGGCCGACGGCACGCCCGTGCAAATCATGCTCAATCCGCTGGGCGTTCCCAGCCGTATGAACGTGGGCCAGATCCTCGAGACGCATCTTGGCTGGGCGGCGGCGGCGTTGGGCTTCCAGGCCGTCACGCCCATTTTCGACGGCGCCGATGAAACCGCCATCCGCAGTTGCCTCAACGAAGCCGGACTGCCCGTAACCGGCAAGGCCCAACTCTACGACGGTCGGACCGGCGAAAAATTCGAGCAGCTATCCACGGTTGGCCAAATTTACATGATGAAATTGCACCACCTGGTCGACGACAAGGTCCACGCCCGATCGACCGGCCCGTACTCGCTTATTACCCAACAGCCCCTGGGCGGCAAGGCCCGCTTCGGCGGCCAGCGCTTCGGCGAAATGGAAGTCTGGGCCCTCGAGGCCTACGGGGCGGCCTACATTCTCCAGGAACTCTTGACCGTCAAGAGCGACGACGTGGAGGGGCGAACAAAAATCTACGAAGCCATGGTCAAGGGCGAAAACACCCTCGAGGCCGGCACCCCCGCCAGCTTCGACGTGCTGACCAATGAAATCCGCGGATTGGCGTTAAACATGCAATTGGAAAAGGCGCGGGTGTAAAAACAAAACCGCTTGCGGTTTCGCGATGATTCCCGCTCCCCGCTTCTCGCTCCCCTGCGGGTCGCGGCTAAACCGGAAAACGGATTACTAAAACCGATTACAGAAAAACTTAATACTTATAACCAAAAACCGATTACTACCTCCTAACCAGAAGGAGAGTGCCCAGTGAGTGTCGGCGAAACTACATACGACCGTATTAACGATTACGCCTCGGTGAAAATCAGCCTTGCCCGGCCGCACGATATCCGTAGCTGGTCCTTCGGCGAGGTGAAGAAACCGGAGACGATCAACTATCGCACCTACCGCCCGGAAAAGGACGGCCTGTTTTGCGAGCGGATTTTCGGTCCGGAAAAGGACTGGGAATGTTCCTGCGGCAAGTACCGGGGAATGAAATACAAAGGCATGATCTGCGACCGCTGCGGCGTGAAAATCACCCACAGCCGCGTGCGCCGCAAGCGGATGGGCCACATCGAACTGGCCGCCCCGGTCGTGCACATCTGGTTTTTCAAGGCCATGCCCAGCCGCCTGGGCGCGCTTTTGAACATGAAAACCACGAGCCTGGAAAAAGTGATTTATTTCCAGGATTACGTGGTGACCAAGTCCGTGGACACGCCGCTGAAGCCCCAGCAGCTTTTGACCGAAGAGGAATACCGCGCCGCCCGGGCCCAGTATCCGGAAGGATCGTTCGAGGCCGACATGGGCGCCGAGGCGGTGCGCAAACTGTTGGTCGAGTTGGACCTGGTCAAGCTTTCCACCGAGTTGCGCGTCGAGCTGATCGAAACCAATTCCAAGCAGAAGAAAAAAGACCTTATCAACCGGCTGAAAATAGTGGAGGCCATCCGCGACTCCGACAACCGCCCGGAATGGATGGTCCTGGACGTGATCCCCGTAATTCCGCCCGACCTCCGCCCGCTGGTGCTATTGGATTCGGGCAATTTCGCCACCAGCGACCTAAACGACCTGTATCGGCGGATCATCAACCGCAACAACCGCCTCAAAAAGCTGGTCGACCTGAACGCCCCCGAGGTGATCATCCGCAACGAAAAACGCATGCTGCAGCAATCGGTCGACGCCCTGTTCGACAACAACCGCTGCAAGCGCCCCGTGCTCGGTTCGAGCAACCGGCCGCTTAAATCCTTGACCGACATGATCAAGGGCAAGCAGGGCCGCTTCCGCGAGAACCTGTTGGGCAAGCGCGTGGACTATTCGGCCCGCAGCGTGATCGTGGTGGGTCCCGCCCTGCGCTTGCACCAGTGCGGCCTGCCCAAGAAGATCGCCTTGGAGTTGTACCAGCCCTTCATCATCCGCCGGCTCAAGGAATTGGGCCACGCCGACACGATCAAAAGCGCGAAGAAGATGCTGGAGCGCAAGGACGAGGAAGTTTGGGACATTCTGGAAGAAGTGATCCAGAACCATCCCGTGCTTTTGAACCGGGCCCCAACGCTCCACCGCATGGGCATTCAGGCCTTCGAGCCGGTGCTGGTGGAAGGCAACGCCATCAAGCTGCATCCCCTGGTGTGCAAGGGTTTCAACGCCGATTTCGACGGCGACCAGATGGCTGTGCATTTGCCCCTGTCGATCGAGGCCCAGGTCGAAGCCCACACCCTGTTGATGTCGATCCATAACATATTCAGCCCGGCCAACGGGGCGCCGATCATCAGCCCTTCCCAGGACGTGGTGATGGGCTGCTACTATATCACCTCCAGCCTGCCCGCCTGCAAAGGCGACGGCATGAACTTTTCCTCGCCCGACGAGGTTCAATTGGCCTACGCCGAGGGCGTGGTCGATACCCACGCCGCCATCACCGTGCGTTTGCCCTCCGAACGAAAGGTCAAAGGCGACCGCGGCGTCAAGCCCAACAACAAGGTGCAGACCACAGTGGGCCGCGTGATGTTCAACTCCATGCTGCCCGCCGGCATGCCCTTTTACAACACGCCCCTGCGTTCCAGCGACCTGGCCGGCGTGATTTCCGACTGCTACGAAATCCTCGGCCGGCGCAAAACCATCGATCTGTTGGACGAAATGAATCGCCTGGGATTCCGGCAAAGCACCTTAAGCGGTCTAAGCTTCGCCACCGACGATCTGATCACCCCCACCAGCAAGTCGAAGATCATCGGCAACGCCGAAAAGGAAGTGTTCAAGAGCCTGAAGCTCTACCAGCGCGGCATCATCACCGAGGGCGAGCGCTACAACAAGGTCCTGGACGCCTGGACCCACGCCCGCGAACAAATCACCACCGAAATGATGGAGCAGTTGGAAAACG
>JBEKSO010000049.1:0-14424 GCA_049516935.1 Thermoguttaceae bacterium | reverse complement strand
CTTCAGTTCCTTCCGCAGTTCTTCGGAAGGCTCGAACTCCCGGCCCAACGTGACGAACACCGCCACGACTTCGCCCTTGACGTCGTGGGGACGTCCGACGGCCGCGGCTTCCGCCACGGCAGGGTGGCTCACCAACGCACTCTCGATCTCGATCGTGCTGAGCCGGTGCCCGGAGACGTTCAACACATCGTCGATGCGGCCCATGATCCAGTAGTAGCCGTCTTCGTCGCAGCGGGCGTTGTCGCCGCACAGGTATTTATGGGGCACGTCCGTCCAGTATTGAATCTTGTACCGTTCGTCGTCGCCCCAGATGCCCCGCAGCATGGCCGGCCAAGGCTGCGTGATGGTCAGCCATCCGCCTGAACCCACCGGCACCGGTTTGCGGTCCTCGCCCACGATCTCGGGCACGATGCCGGGCAGGGGTTTTGTGCAACTGCCGGGCTTGGTTGGAATTGCCCCGGGCAGGGGAGTCATCATGATCCCCCCGGTCTCGGTCTGCCACCACGTATCGACGATCGGGCATCGCTCGCCGCCGATCTTGCGGTGATACCACATCCAGGCCTCGGGATTGATGCCTTCGCCCACCGTGCCCAGCAGGCGGAGGCTGCTCAGGTCGTGCTTGTCGACCCACTCGTCGCCCCACTTGATAAACGTGCGGATGGCCGTCGGCGCTGTATAGAGAATAGTGATCTTATAGCGTTCGATCATCTCCCACCACCGCGATTGGTGCGGCCAGTCGGGCGAGCCTTCGTACATGAATGCCGTGGCGCCGGCGGTCAACGGGCCGTAGACGATGTATGTATGGCCGGTGACCCAGCCAATGTCGGCCGTGCACCAATAAACGTCATCGTCGCGGATGTCGAATACCCATTCCATGGTTTTTTTGGCGAATAGATTGTAACCGGCCGTGGTGTGCTTGATGCCCTTGGGCTTGCCGGTCGAGCCGCTGGTGTAAAGGATGAAGAGCAGGTTTTCGCTGTCCACGGGCGTTGCCGGGCAATCGGCCGAGGCCTCGGCCATCAACTCGTGCCACCACAGGTCGCGGCCTTCTTTCATTCTAGCTTCGCAACCGGTGCGCTTGACTACAATGCAATGTTTTACCGTGGGCGATTTATCCAGAGCCGTATCGACGTTGGCCTTCAGCGGGATTTGCTTGCCGCGGCGCCAGCCGGCGTCGGAGGTGATTTGCAGTTTGGCCTTGCAGTCGTTGTTCCGATCGGCGATGGCTTCCGACGCGAATCCGCCGAAGATCACCGAATGCGTGGCCCCGATCCGGGCGCAGGCCAGCATGGCAATGGCCAATTCTGGGATCATGGGCATGTAGATCGAGACCACGTCGCCCTGCTTGATGCCCAGTTTTTTCAGCACGTTGGCGAACTTGCATACTTCGTGGTGCAGCATTTGGTAGGTCAGCACGCGGATATCGCCGGGCTCGCCCTCCCATATCAAGGCCGCCTTATTTTGCCGAGGGGTGTTTAGATGGGCGTCGAGGCAATTGTAGGAAGCATTGGTCTGACCGCCGACAAACCATTGGGCAAAGGGCTCGTTCCATTCCAAAACTTTGGTGTAGGGCTTGAACCAATGGATTTCGTTGCCCATCTTACCCCAAAAAGCCCCAGGATCGGCCGCGGCCTCCTTCCACATCTTTTCATACTGCTTTATCGAGCCGACGCAAGCCTTTTGGGCAAATTCCTTGGGCGGGGGAAAGAGCCGTTCTTCCTTCATCACGTTTACGATCTGACCGGATTTTGCCTCTGCCATTAGTCACTTCCTCCCACGAAAAAAATTAAGGTTATTGGTGTTTTATACATAGGCGACAGTCGCCGAAGATTTTAAACCACCCATTCTAGCTGTAATAATGGCGGTGTCAACGATAAGGACCCTTATTTTTCGGGCAAAACCACTTATCCCAAGGCTGTCGGCCCAATAGCGAATATATTATTATGATTATCTACATTTCTCACAAAAATACACGTGATTGCGATGTTATTTACGCTGCATGACATCACTAAGACCTACGGCAAGATCACGGCCCTGCGCGGCCTGTCGGTGGACGTACCACCCGGCGCCGTAGGCCTTCTCGGCCCCAACGGGGCGGGCAAAACCACCATGATCCGCGCTCTCTTGGGCCTGATAACCATCGATTCAGGCTCCGGCGAGGTGCTCGGTCTTGATCTCCACACCCGGCGTCTCGACATCCGCCAGGCAGTCGGCTTCGTGCCCGAGGACGAGTGCCTTTTTCCGGGTCTTGCCGGGGTCGATTTCGCGGCCTATGCCGGAGAACTCTGCGGAATGTCGCGCACCAGCGCCCTGCAGCGGGCCCATGAGGTGCTCAACCACGTTGAATTGGGCGAAGCCCGCTACCGGCCCGTCGAGTCATACTCGGCCGGCATGAAACAGCGTTTGAAGTTGGCCTCCGCGCTGGTCCACGACCCCCGCCTGCTCATTCTCGACGAGCCCACCAACGGCATGGACCCGGCAGGACGCAAGGAGATGCTCGAGTTGGCTCGCGATTTGGCCCATGGCAAGCAGATGAGCCTGCTCTTTTCCAGCCACCTGCTGCCGGACGTCGAATTCGTCTGCGATCACGTCCTTGTGCTGGCCCAGGGCCGGCTGGTGGCGCAGGGGCAGATTCAGGAACTGAAGGACCTGCACGACCAATGCTACGAGGTGCGGGTGAAAACCGACGCTAATGCTTTCGCCCGCCGACTTGCCGAATCCGGCTGCACCGTGAAGTTTCAGGACCACAGCCTTCTGGTCCGCCTGCCCTCCGGGCAGTCGCAACAAATGCTTTGGGAACTCGCCGCCGCCGCGGGCGAGCAGATCCGCCACCTGCGGCCTCAACGGAGTACGCTTGAGGAAGTGTTTTTAAAGGCCATCGAACACGACAATTAAGAATATAAAATAGGCATATTTAGCCCCCGATTATTTAGCCCCCGATTATTTAGCCCCCGGTGAATACACCGGGGGCCGCGTGGAGTATTTTTCCCTTTCAAGCGATAATAAAAATCATGCCCATCTTCGACCAGGGATATCAGCACTGGAAAGGCGCGTTGTCGAGCCACGCATGGCGCTGGCTGGCCATCACCAGGCAGGGGTTGCGCGGGCAGTTAAAGGGCTCGATCTCGATCATCCGCATCCTGCTGTTGCTGGCGTTGATCCCAGCCCTTGTCCTGGTCGTGGTCCTTGCCCTTTGGGGCCTGTTCGAGCAAGGAAGCCAGACGATAATAAGTCTGCTACAGCCGATCCTGCCGCCCGGTATCGCATCGGACCCGCACGCTTACCGGCACGCGGTATGGACGATCTCATATTCGATTTTTTTCAAGGTCGAGATCTTTTACATAATGCTATTAGTGGTAATTTCCGGGCCGAACCTGATCAGCCGCGACCTTCGTTTTAACGCCCTGCCCCTGTATTTTTCCCGCCCGCTGACGCGCTGGGATTACTTTCTCGGCAAGCTGGGTGTAATTGCCGCGATAGTGGCCGCCGTGGCGGTCGTGCCGGCTGTGGCCGCCTATGTGTTGGGCGTGTGCTTCAGCCTTGATTTGACTGTGATCCGCGACACCTGGCGTTTGCTGCCGGGGTCTATCCTGTATGGTCTGGTGATTGTCGTCTCGGCCGGGACCATAATGCTGGCCTTGTCGTCCCTGTCGCGACGGTCGCTCTACGTGGGCATCGCCTGGTTTGGCTTGTGGGTCATAAGCACGGCGGTCGCGGGGGTGCTTAGCGGCATCCAGCATCAAGCCCTTTTTCACAGCTTCCGGCAGGAAGAGATTGCCCGGGGCAAATTTGTCCCGTCCGAAATCGAGTCCTCTGATTATGATCCGGACTCGCCAAAACAGAATCAGCGGAACCGGGGTCCTACCGGCGAGTTGTCGCAGCGGGTATGGCAGCGCGTGAATCAAGCCGAGGCCGAGGCCGCGCCGACCAACTGGCGCCTGCTATTCTCTTACACCGCCAACCTGCAGCGCTTGGGCGAGGCCCTGCTGAACACCGACGCCGCCTGGGTGGAGGTCGGTAGCGCGATCGAAGTGCCCCGGGCCGCGATAAAGCAGTTTTCAGGTAAAGGCGGGTCGGCGGCCGGATCGACTGCGATAAATAATCGCCGCCTCGCCGATCAATTCGTTCCCCAGTATCCGTGGATATGGTCGGCCGGCGTGCTGGCCGGCCTTTTGGGACTTTCCCTATGGACATTGAGCACACGCGTGAAAACGCTGGACCGCTTGCGCTAACGCCAGTCATCGAATTCGACGGCGTATCGAAATGGTACGGCAATGTTATCGGTCTGAATAAACTGAGCGTGCGGATCCCGCCCGGCGTCACCGGGCTGCTGGGTCCCAACGGGGCTGGCAAGTCCACCATGCTGCAACTGGCCACCGGCCAACTCCGGCCAAATCAGGGAAGTATCCGCCTCATCGGGCACCGCACCTGGAATAACCCGGCCCTCATGCGGCACGTCGGCCTCTGTCCCGAGCAGGACGCCTTTTACGAGTGGATGACCGGCTACGATTTCGTCCGCACCTGCGCCAGGCTTTCCGGCATGCGCCGATACGAAGCCACGGAGGCGGCCGAAAAAGCCCTGGCCACCGTGGGCATGACCGAAAACATGCGCCGACCCATCCGCGGATACTCAAAAGGCATGCGCCAGCGGACCAAACTGGCACAGGCCATGGTCCACGAGCCCCGCGTGTTGCTTTTGGACGAGCCCTTTACCGGCACCGATCCGGTTGCACGCCGGGACCTGCTCGATGTGATCCGCAGCCTGGACGGCGCCGGACGCAGCGTGGTGGTCTCCAGCCACATCCTCCACGAAGTCGAGGCCCTGACTCCGAATATCATCCTCTTGCACCGGGGCCGGCTCGTGGCCGAGGGCCAGGTCCGCGAAATCCGCGATCTGATCGACCGGCATCCGCATCGCATCGTCCTTGCCTGCGACGATTACCGGGCCCTGGCTGCCAAGCTGGTCTGCTGGGAAGACGTCGAAAGCGTGACGATTCTCCATCGCGATAAGGCCGTGCTGGTCGAGACGCGGCGTCCCGACGCCTTCTATGCCCGCTTGCCCGCCGTGTCGCTGGAAGACAAAACCGCACTGCGCGAGGTTTACTCGGAAGACGATAACCTGGAAGCCGTATTCAAATACCTGGTGAGCAAATGAGATAAAAAAGTCCCCTCTCCGGGCACCGACCGAAGGTTGGTCGGGGAGAGGGTTAGGGTGAGGGCGTAATCGCCGATTGCTATTTTATATGCTCTAAATATTTATAGGCCTTTAAATGAAATCCACGAACGTTGTTCTTGCCGATACCGCTATCGTCTTATCGCGGCGTCCCTATCCGGGCGCCCTGGCCGCCCTCTTTGTATTGACCCTGCGCCAGCTCATCCGCGGACGCCGGCTGCTGGTCGTTTCGCTTTTGTTTGCACTGCCCAGCGTGTTGGCGGCGGTGGTCAATCTGGCCTTTCGAAACGCGCCCCCGGTCGAAGGCACGCAATTCGCACTAATTTTCAACCTCATTCCACATGCACTGGCGCCGCTTGCAGCGCTCCTATATGCCACGGGCATAATCCAGGATGAAGTCGAGGAGCAGACATTGACCTACCTGCTCCTGAGGCCCATGCCGCGTTGGGCGATCTACCTGACCAGGCTCCTGGCGACGATTTTGATGACATCTGCGCTGACGGCCGTGTTCACCGCGGCCACATTCGCAGTCATTGCCCTGACCGCCCGCGAACCGGCCACGGTGGGACTGATCGTGCAAGCCCTGAAAACGGCCGGCCTGTTGGCCCTGGTTCAAGTCGGCTATTGCGGGCTGTTCGGCCTTCTGGGACTGCTCATGCGGCGCTCGCTCCTGGTAGGCGTGGCCTACATCGTCATCTTTGAAGGCATATTTGCCAGCCTCGACACGATAGCCCGCCGCCTGACGGTTATGTACTACTTCCGCGTGCTTGTGCTCCGCTGGCTGAATCCACCAAGCGGCAAAGAGTGGTCGATCGACCTGGCCACTGCCCCTCAAGCACAGACCTGCGTGCTAACCCTGCTCTGCGCAGGCCTGGTCCTGGCCCTGGCGGCCGCGCTCATCTTCGCCGGTAGAGAGTTCCGTATGAAAACCCCCGAGGGCAACTAACCTGGATTATTCATAGCCCGGATCTTTTCATGCAAAGCGCAAAACACCAGCCCGAAGCACAAGCGAGGGTAAACTGTTTGCCTAATGTAATTCATGAATAATTCGGGCTAAGGAGGCAATTTTCCTCTAAAAAACGGATCGGTAGTTGCATGTTATTGAAGTGTTGCCCAAAAGCAATCGACGCAACTCAAATAGGCCCGGAGGGATTTGAACCCCCGACCAAGGGATTACGAGTCCTGAAACGATTATAAGGATTGCGACGATTATTTTGCGGGTGTGAGTCGGGGGTGTAGGGCGTAATTCTCCGCCCGGTCCCCCTCTGACTTTCCCGGCTGACGTAGCGGCCGGTTTCGCAGCCAAGACCCCCGCTGCTAAACTGACCCCCATCTCCAGGCCGTGACCGACAAGGCATTGCAGTCCCGGACCAACCTGTCGACTCCACGAAGTCCCCACTACTTGCAGGCTGTGCTGTCTTGAATTAAAATAGGCGACAAGACAACCTAACTCTCTGGTGCTCACGCTCTTGCCAAGCCATTCGCGAAGTACAATGCCTCCACAACCCGATTACCACAACCAACAGACTTCGCCTGAACTGAGCCGATGGAAGTCATGGCTGATACTGTTGTCAGCGGCCGTCGTCATTGCCTACATCTACTGCTGTCTCCGGGCTGATAGCGCGAATCTCACGAACAGGATGGAACTGCACCAGGAGATTATCTCAGGCAATGCTGGTTCTCCGTATCGTTATCGCGTCCTTGTACCGTTTCTGTGCGAGGTCGCAATAAGGACCTTTCCGCATTTTGTCAGTTACGAGCGAGCGTTCATTCTGACCTATTTCATGTATGACCTTGCTGCGATTCTTCTCGCATTTTGCACGCTCAGAATGTTGCTACGCACATGGTTCTCGGAGATCCAGGCGCTTCTAGGGTTGCTTTTTGTGGCATGCACAATGCCTATCGCACTCAGGGATCACTACTACCAACCGTGGACGCTATTGGAGATCGGCTTCTTTACAATCGGTCTGCTGCTCATAATGGAGAACCGCCGATACTCTCTGCTCTTCTTAATCCTGATAGCCTCGCTAAATCGGGAGACGACGGTCTTCATCGTACTCGCGTTCCTGTTGGCAAACCTGCCT
This sequence comes from Thermoguttaceae bacterium, assembly GCA_049516935.1. Classification (GTDB taxonomy): domain Bacteria; phylum Planctomycetota; class Planctomycetia; order Pirellulales; family Thermoguttaceae; genus JBEKIK01. The sequence continues at coordinate 7,167 of JBEKSO010000049.1, read as the reverse complement.
CTTGAACGTCCATTGCGGGGGGACATGGTCCATGCGATTAAAAGGGTTTTGCCGTATCTCGCCTTATATATGGTTGCCTGGCTTGGCGTCTTCTGCGGCCTTCGCATTATGCTAGGTCCTGCAACCCATGTCATCGATATTCCTAAGCTGTTCCGTGTAAATATTCAGATCGGGCATTTGGCGTTGACAGCGTGGCAGGCATTTTGGTTCCTGGGAGCATTTTGGGCATTTGCCTTCTTGGGATACGCGAAAGCGCCTCTCGTGATCCAAAGGCTTGTTTGGGTAGTGCCGTTTTATCTCACTACGTTTATGGTTTTCGGCTATTGGTGGGAGGTAAGGTTGTTGATGCCCATGTATGCCATCTTTCTTCCTCTTGCGCTTTCTTTTCTTTTTCCCCCGCAAGACAGCCTGCGCGGGATTGGCGTTGCGCACGCTGGAAAATGAAACCATTCGCAATCGGCCAGTGAAGGCGTACTCTTTGATGCTGACGCGGGCGCCCGCCCCCAATGCGTCCTGGGCTAGTACCAGTCCAACTCTTGGTCACGTTTTCAGGACGGATGCCGCAACGAGCAACACCCCGACTATAACGCCAAGATATAGGCTCACTCGGTCTCGCAAAGCGAATACAATGGGGTCTTCGGGTAACTCCCCGCGCTTCGCCTTGATCCACACTCTGCTGATCCAGTACATTAAGACCGGACAGACCAGCCAAAGCGGCCACGGATTGCGGTACAGAGACTTCATCTGCTCGCCGTTTACGTAGAGCGCCAGCACAAGCACGGCGATATAGCCGCTTGCAGGCCCCATGCTTTCGATTATCCCTATGTCGGATGTGTGGTATCCCCGCCCGCTCGCCGTCCCTTCGTTGACGCGCAAGATTCTCTCCAGTTCCGCATAACGCTTTGCAAAGGCGAGCGAAACGAACAGAAACATGGAAAACGCCATAAGCCACTCTGAAACCGCTATCCCCGTGGCCGTTCCGCCGCCAAGAACCCGGATAGTGTACAATCCCGCAAGCGTGAGCACGTCCAGCATGGCAATGCGCTTGACAAAGAATGAATACGCGCATGTGGTGGCGAAATACACGGCCAGCACGGCGGAGAAGGCTGCCGGGAGCGCCAGCGCGGATAGAGCGAACCCAAGTGTCAGAAGCCCGCCCGCAAGGGGCAATCCCCAGCTAATCGGCAGGGCCCCGGAGGCGAACGGACGTTTTCGCTTGGCTGTATGGAGACGATCAGCGTTTATGTCTGCAAGATCATTGAGAATGTACACGGCAGAGGCACACAGGCAGAAGCACACAAAAGCTGCTGCGGCTGCCATCGCCATCGGGAATCGGAACAAGTTATGCGATGTCACCAACGGAACGAAGACCAGCACATTTTTGACCCACTGCTGCGAACGGAGGGCAGCCAGCACAGACCGCGTTGTAGATTTCCTGGCGCCGAGTATTGCTGCTGGTTCGGCAAACTCATGGACTTTTCTCAAAAGCCGGCCGGAGGGAGCGACCAAGTACGCGCCGCGAGCCTCCCGCCAGATCGGCAGGTCGGCACGGCTATCGCCCAGGTAGTCAAACTCCGCGCAACCATGCTCGCGGCAATATGCCTGAATGGCCTCAAGTTTGGCTGCGCCCTTGAGATTGCTCTCTCCGTCACTTGCCAGGATCCCGTCAAACACGCCCAGTTCATCCGCGATGCTCCGCGCCCAAGCGGAGTCAGCCGCCGTCGCCAGGACGACCTTTCGACCCAGCGAGCGCTGCTCTACAATAAACTCCAAGACCTCTTCCCGAAACGGCAACTGGCGGGTTTCCGGGCTTACAGCTTCGCTGATCGCCCTCTTGAAAGCGGCGCGCCCCTGGGCAAGTCTGAGAATCGCGCGAAAAAGGAGCCAGGGGGATTGCTTGAACAACACCAGGGCCGCCTCATGGAGCAGGTCTGTTCGTATCAGGGTGCCGTCGAGATCAATGAACAGCACTCGGGCCGCCGCTTCGCTTGGAGGCGGCGCGGCGGGTGTCAGGCCACGATCGTCTTGTTTGGTGATTTGGGTGCTCATCGTTATTCTGAGTTGTATGTCCGTGGAGGTAATGCTGAAATCCCTATTATTGCACGATTGCTGGCTTCTCGGCAGCCACAAGATAATGCGCGTACCACAGGCGATGCATGGGGGTAACTTCGCGGATTGTCATGTGCGCTTGTTCGAACCAGGCGCGTACCGTCTCAGGCGAAGTACAAGTAACCCATTGCCGCGAAATGATTAAATCATGTAGACAATTGGCCAGATACTTCCATCTTGGTCGAGGCGAAATTTCCTTCAACAGGACGACTCCGCCCGGCCGCGCGGCTGCGCAGAGCTGGGCGACGAACTCCTTTCGCTTCGATAACGGCACATGATGGAGAACATCGACGCAAAGCACCACATCGAACTTCTCCAGTCCCCATCCCTCTTCGTTCGCCAGGTTGAACTCGACGGCGCTCCCGCCGACCTTGGCTCGCCTTGCTGCAGAAATGGCCTTCTCGGAGACATCAACGCCAAGGCACCGTTGGGCTCCGGCCAGGTTCGCTGCCAAGACCGTCATGATACCAATGCCGCATCCAACATCCAGGACGGAACTGTTCGTCGGGATGCGAGCAAGTACCTCTTCGAAAGGGCATATCCAGGGTCGCAGCCGCGTGATCACCCAAGCCAGCCCGCGCTCCTCTGGATACGTGCGCTGAATGACTCCCAGCACATCTCTTGGCCCCAGATTCACCGCAACACTCGGTTCTGGCGATTCTGACTGCGACATGGCCCTGTACTCCTAGCAACATGCGCTCATGGGGAAGCGATTAGAGGCGGCGCAGCGGGTGTCAGTCTACGATCGTCTCGTTTGTTGATTTGGGTGCTCATCTTTGCGCTTAGTTGTATGCGCGAGAACAACGCTGAAACTCTTAGTATAGCATGAGTCGATGTTGACAGCAACAGAGGGACCCTGTTCCTCAATCGCGCGGCGGCTCCCGAGTCTCTTCAGTTGGAATAATCGTCAAAATCGTCACGGTTTTCGGCGATTGTGTACGGCCAAAGCATCGGTGCAGGCGGATTGTCGAGCGCCAATGATTGGCGACACGGAACTGTCGGGCGAGACAGGCCACGCCCGACGCTGTGTGAGCGACATTTATGTTAAGAAGGTGCTGTTGCGGGTACTGGTGGCCGAAACATGCCTAAAGCGGGATTAGTGCAGGCGACTTAATCCTGTATTCGCTTAAGAATTGTGAAATAGGCCCGGAGGGATTTGAACCCCCGACCAAGGGATTATGAGTCCCCTGCTCTAACCGGACTGAGCTACAGGCCCAAAAATAATCTACCAAAATCATCGCGCCCTAGCCAGAGCCTAATCTGCCGGACTGGATTGTAAGGTGGTTGCTCGCAACCGCGCCTCATCCTATGTTAGGCTGGATGCAGTTTTTCGCGATAGTACATCCACGGAATGCTGGTGAGGTAGTAGATCGCCGTGGCGGGGATGAGATATTCTTGGAGATCGGCTTTTGTGATGGTTTCTTTGAAGGCCGCAATTGCCAGGGCCATCATGACCAGCAGGCTTAGCAAAGCGATAATGCCGAAAAGATAGTACGCGACTTTTTGCGTTTTAGTCATGCAAAAAGGGGCTGCCGGCGCGGTTGCGGGCGAGGTTGCCGGCACGTCGGCGGGCAAAGGCGGCAGCGTTCGCCGGGCCCCGCTTATGGCTGCAAGGACAATATAGAATCCCGCCGTTAAAAACCACACGGGAATAGGCAGAAAGAACAGGTGCAGCCAGCCCATCTCCCAAATGCCCAGCGCGATCAACAGCGATCCCCACCAGGCGATTATAGCCGGTATGTTGAAGAGCAATCCCCGGCGGGCGGCCCAAAACCGGTTCCAACCCAGCCAGGGGAAAAGCCAATGTTCGACAAATACGATAGCCCCCACGGGCATGAGCAACAGGCCGTAGATTCCCACAAAATCGAGCAGTTTCGTAAATACAAAGGGGAAGCAGGCGATAGTGGTTGTAATCACACCCACGATAAGGGTCACAAACCACCGTGGCCATCCGGGCGTGACAACTTGCAATGCCAATCCGGCCCGGTACAGCGTGGGATTTGCCGTGGTCCAGCCGGCGATGACGACCGTCAGCGCCCCCATTGCCCCCAGGCAAGTGTAGGCGATGTTTCCCGAGTCGAGTTCAATAAGCGGCCGGCGTAAAACCGCGGCGGCAGTGGCGCCCAGTATGCCGGCACAAATCCAAGACAAATAATGGCCCAAATACATGCCAAAGGCCGAATAAAATCCGTAACTGGACCGCCGCGCGTAACGGAAAATGGCCATGTCGGTCAATCCCAGGTGAGTGGCTTGATTGCAAATCCATGCGAACATGGCAACGTGCCAAAAACTCAGCGACGTCGAGCCTGCCGGCGCCTGGCCGGTCCAAATTTTTTCGTTTGCGATCCGCCAAAAGTCGGAAAAACTCTCCACCCGGCCCAACAGCGGCAGCATCGCCAATCCGCCCACAATGAACATAACCGTCATCCACGGCGAACAAACGGCGGAAAACTGCGAAAGCTTGGCGAACCCTAAAATCGCGATAGTCACCACCACTGCCCCCACGCCCAAGACCAAGAGCACGAAGCGATAGTCGTCCGGATACCATTTCGTCTGTTCCGGGATGTTGAAGATCAGGCGGACGGCGGATGCGGAGACGGTGATCATCGCCCCGCCAAGAATGCAGTGCAAAATGGCGTTTAGCATGTTGTATATCGCCATCACGCCCGGCCCGGCGATCTTGCGCAGATACCAATAAAGCGTAAGTCGGGTTTGCACGGCGATGGGTGCGCAAATAAAGGCCCAGGAAAGCACGGCCATCAGATTGCCCAAGACAAGTCCCACCAAGACATCGAACGCCCCGGCCCCAAACGAGACGAACAAGGCGCCGATGACGAATTCCGTGGCGGCGATGTGTTCGCCCGTGAACATGGCCGCGAAATATCGGCCCGGTTTGAGATTATCGGGCGCAATGGGCGCACGCTCGAATTCGTTCAACTGGTCGAGACGTTCGAATATTTTGCCGCCAAGTGTTTGATTGGGCATAATTCGCGGTTCCAATAGTGGATGACTTTATGGAAAAGCTAAGAATCATGTCCTAAAATTCTCCCCTCTCCCTTTGGGAGAGGGGCAGGGGTGAGGGCAGGACATGCTATAAGGACCGGCGACTATTATGCCAAGTCTCTAATCATACTGCAACAGGCGGCGTTCGCCTTCCAGGGCGCGCAGGTGTGTCAGGTCTTGGGTCACTTCGAGAGTGCCCAGGTATTTCCCATCGGCGTCGCGTACTGCAAAATAACGGATGCTGACGTATTTGCCGTGGAAGTTGATCCAGAATTCGGCCACATTCCGTTGGCCGCCGCGGAAGTCGTCCAGGATCTTTTGCACCATGTGCACGCTTGCCGGCGGATGGCAATTCTGAACCTTGCGCCCGAGGATGATCTTGGTGCGCTTGAAGATTTGATCCGGACTTTCGGAAAAATAACGCACGCGGTCGTCGGCATCGACAAAGGTAAGCTCAAACGGCAACGTGGCCAGCAAGGCCCGCAATTCGTCGGGCTTCAGACTGCCGGAGGATAATGTCAGGGCCTGATCGGCGGCTTGCCCGGCCGATGCGGTCGGACCGCCCGGAACCGAAGGATTAAAGCCTTCGCGCGGCTCGACCAGGCACCAGCCGTAATTGGGCGTATCGCGCCAGATCTCGCCCCAATCCTCATCGGTTAGCGCCCCAAACGCCATTGGGAAGAGTATGTTTTCTTCCTTGTAGATCATCCCGGCAATGGAATTCAAGACAGGTTCGGCCGTGGTGGCGATCAGTTCCAGCGCCTCGTCGAACTTAAGTGAATCTTTGGCGAGGATCCGGTCCACGCGTTTCAGCAATTGACGCACCTCGTCGTCTTTGGCCCACATCACCTTCGAGGGACCGGTGATGCCGTGCGCCTCCAGCCGGGAAAACAAGAGGTTTTCCTTGCGCTGGTAATGCTTATCGATGTCCGCTAGCTCGTTAAATCCCTGGCGCAGGCGAATGATCGTTTTTCGCCACTCTTCCGATTCCGGCAGTTGGCGGAGTTGGGCAACGATCGCTCGTATTTGCTCCACTAAACGATGAAGCGCCTCGTTTTCGCGGCCGAAGGTGTCGATTGGATGGCCGGGCGGGAAATCGCGGGCTGCGGGCTCGGTTATGATTTCCTTTAGCACCTCGGCGTGCAAGTCGCACATCGAGCGAACTTCGTCCACGGGCATGCCCCCGGCCATGAGTTGCTGTTCCATGGCGGCGATCTCGGCGGAGTCGGTCCGGCGAACGATATCTTTGAGTTGCGCCTTAATCGTTGCCGGCTCCGCACCGCCGTGCAAGGACTTGATGATTTCTTCCAGTTTGCGAATTTTTTCAGCACGATCTTCCATCGAATCGCTCATTATAGCTATCTCCATATATTTTAAATTTTCAACGATCTGCATTCATCATTCAGCATTTATCATTTATTTAGTGTCCGCATCCGCAGGCATGTCCCGATGCTTTTACGCCGTGGGCAATCGCAATGCCGAAACGTTTGGCCAAATCATCGGCGATTTTCAAATATTTTTCGTGAACGCCCGGGCCTATTTCCTTGGCCTCCACGTTTTCGAAAGCGGCCGATAAAGCCTGTTGGTCCTGCTCGGTAAAGGCATTGTTGGCCATTCCGAACAGGCAATGGTCCTCTTTTCGGATGTGTTCTCGTAAAAGATCGATATATTCCCGGGCGTTGCGGAAAAATTCCTTTTGTTCGGCCGCATCGCCTTTCGCGGCCGCATCGATCGACTCGGCCATGCCGCGGACAAATTTACGGCCTTGCTCGTGCTCGTAGATCATAACTCCGGTTGGGCCGCAATCACGAGCGAATCCCTTGGCTTCCATGGCTGGAAACAAATGCGCCTCCTCCTTGCCGTGGTGGCAGCGATCGGCAAAGTTGCGGAAAAAGTCCACGGCATCTTTTGCCGACTGCTCGTCGAATTTGTGTTCTCTTTGACATGTCTGAATCATTTTATCCAGGCAGTCCAATACTTGTTCAATAACGCGATGTTCGCTACTCAAAATGTCAGTCGGTTTCATAAAAAAGCTCCTTATTTAATAGAATCGCA
>JBEKSO010000048.1:0-14445 GCA_049516935.1 Thermoguttaceae bacterium | reverse complement strand
CCACGGGGAAAAAGTATTCTCCGCGGGAACTGATGCAGGAAGCCGTTTCGCTGCCGAACAAGGGAATGGCCGGATTGGCCTCGCGGAATTTGCCGTATTCGCCCGGCTTGTAGTTGTAGCCGAATACATCGACCTCTTTTTGAAAACCATTGGATCGTGCCTGCGCGATATGGCATGCCGCCGTCACCGGCCGTGTGAGATCTTCCTCGTGTACGATCGCGGCGAGTTCATGGGCGATCTTCCCCTTGTCGCGCATGTCTTGTTCGCCGATTTCGTTGCCGATGCTCCAGAGGACAACGCAGGGATGATTGCGGTCGCGGCGGACCAGTGCGCGGAGGTCCTTTTCGTGCCAGTCGGGATACAGTAAATGATAATCGTTTTTAGTTTTTCCGCGCTGCCAGCAATCGAAGGCCTCGTCCATTACGACCATGCCCATGCGGTCGCAGAGTTCGAGCAGTTCGGGGGCGGGCGGATTGTGGCTGGTGCGGATGGCGTTGCAGCCCATTTCCTTGAGGATTTCGATCTGCCGCTGCAATGCCCGGCTGTTGATGGCCGAGCCCAGTGCCCCCAGATCGTGGTGGTCGCAAACGCCGTTGAGCTTCACGTGCTCGCCGTTTAAGATAAAGCCTTTGTCGACGTCGAATTTTATTGTGCGGATGCCGAAAATCTTTATATAACTATCGACGATCTTGCCGTTTTGCTCAATTGAGATGACGGCGACGTAGAGTTCTGGTCTTTTAAGGTCCCACAGCTTGGGATTTTGAATAGCGAATGTGCTTTCGCACGAGGCGCTGTTGCCGGCCGGAATTGAAAGGAGTGTCGGTTTGACAACGCCGCCCGGTATGTTTTGTCCGTTGGGATCGAGTATGGTGGTTCTGACGGTTACTGTTTCATTAGCCGCGGATTGATTATCGATAGTTGTTTTTACATCCACGGTTGCGGCGTTTTTAGTAACTTCCGGCGTGGTAATGTAGGTCCCCCACAGGCTGGAATGAATAGGCGATGTCTTTTCCAGCCACACGTTGCGGTATATGCCGCCGCCCGGATACCAGCGCGAGGAATTGGGTGGATTATCGAGCCGGATGGCCAACACGTTTTCGCCGCCGAATTTTACGTATGGAGTTAGTTCCAGGCGGAAAGAGGAATATCCGTAGGGCCAGCCTCCGACAAACCGGCCGTTGAGCCAGACCGCGGCGTAGGCCATTGCCCCGTCGACGTCGAGAAATATTCTTTGCCCCTTATCTTCCGCGGCGATATTAAAATGTTTGCGGTACCAGCCCACGCCCCACCAGGGCAGCTTGCCGGTATCGCCGGGATACTCCTGCTTGAAAGGACCTTCTATGCCCCAGTCGTGCGGCAGGTCCAATTTGCGCCACGCGCCGTCGTCGAAATCGGGTTTTGTGTACGAGACGTCTGCGCCGAGATCGCCCTCGGGCTTAGCGGTTTGGGGCGGTTGCTTTAAAAAAGAATTCCCGGTCTGATTGATCCAATCTTTTATTTTCGCATAAGTCAGTTTTCCCGCGACATCCTGCGGATCGTCCTTGGTGAATCGCCAGCCGGAGTTAAGCGACAGGCGCTCTCGGGCCTGGTCCTTTGCCTGCGCCTGACCGGGCAGGAAGGCATAAGCAAGCATTATCGCGGCCATGGCCAGAGATATTTGTAAACCGTACCGATGCCGCAGGGCACGTGCGACAATTTGGCTGAGATGAAGCGATGGAGTCATAAGTCTTCCTTTCCAATCGGCGATATAGATGAAATAAACAGAGTGTCGGTCTTCCCGTCGGTTCACATTTTACCGCGCCGGGCATTGCCTTGACCAGTATAGGGGAAGAGAGATTCCCGGATGGAGATTTAATGCTGAAAAAGGGGGAAATAAACCAAAAAATTACAAATTGCAAAATGTAAACTGCAAATTGAACAAGCCTTGCCCCGTCGGAATCTAAATGTTTAACATCGTTCAATTTGCAACTTCAAATTTGCAATTGTCAATTTGCAATAAGGAATGCATTCTCGCGAAATGCGATCAAACTTCAACCATAGACTCTATCCCCGATCAATAAGCGCCGCCGGCGTTGGAGCGCGGCGGTTCGCGGGGTTTAAAGAGTTCGCTCACGTTGCCGGAGGAAACGCGATTCACGCCGCCTTCGGGTTTGGGTTTGAAGTCGTTGGGATTTGCCCCCATGCCGAAGTTGACCAGGTGCGCTTGCGACTTGTAGCCCATGCGTTCCAACAGGTCGCCGAGCGATATTTTTTGAATTCCCAGGTTTTCGGCGTCGCCTCTTATTTTGGAATAAGCGGCCAGCCCTGCGGCTTCGCCTTTTTCGCTGGGCTTATCGCCCAAGACAAGATAGCGAGTTTCCACGGAAATCTCGCCGCTGACTTTTCCTTTTTCGTCCACGTCGCAGTCGACCACGCCCCCGTTCAGTTTGATTAGGTTGCGCAGCAATGGCAGGTTGTTTTTACCGTCGCCGTTGATGTCCATGAAACCGGCCAGGGCGAAATGCCGCTTGTCGCCCGGATTCCATATCGGAGTGTAAATTTTATCGCCGGGCATGATCGGATCGGCGATTTTATCGTCCAGGATGCGTGCCTCGGCCAGGTGATCGTCGAGGATTTGCGTGACTTCGATGCTGGCCTTTTTCGCGCCCTTGCCCAAGTTCGAAGGGTCGGCGGGATACACGGAGAAGGTGATCAGGGGATTGAGATTGTCGGCCTTGCCCAGATCGATCCAGACTGTTCCGTTGCGCTGGTTGATGCGGGAGATTTCACCGTCGGGAACGTCCATGGTTTCTCTGGTAAGCGAGGCGTTATCCGCGCGGAGTTTTTTGGCCACTTCCTGGGTTTTTTTAAGTTGAGATTCGCTATCCGAAGCCTTCGCTTCCAAAGTAGTTTTCTCGGTCTCTGCGTCCTTCTGTGCGGTTTTGAGTTGCTCCCTGATTTTATTCTGGTCGTCGGTAATTTGCGTGCGCTCACGGCTGAAAGTTTCCTCGCGGGATTTTAGGTCCTGGCTTACGCGGTTGACCTGGTCGGCGAATTCTTTTAACTGGGCGTCTTTGCCGGCCTCGCGCAATTCGTATTTAGCCGTCAACTGCTGGTTTTCTTCTTTAGTGGCCACCAATTCCTTATTTTTGTCCTGGATGGTTTGGAACATTTTTTCCACCAGGGGACGGTAGAACTGCGATTCCTGCGAATATGCGCCGCCGTACTTTTTCATGTCTTCGGCGAACTGGGCCGAAAGCTCCTCGATTCTTTCCGTATCGGGCACGCCGATGAAGTCTTTTTTCAGCTTGTTCACCTCGTCCCTGGCCATGTCGGCCTCGCGCGATTTTTTGCTGCCGTCGGCCAGGGCCGCCTGAAGGCTCTTTTCAGTATCGGTGTATTTTCGGTAACACAGGAACGTAGCCACGCCGAGGATAATCGTCAGCATGACGGAAACGATAAGTGCGATTTGTAAATCTTGATTTTCTCGTGCCATAAATCTCTTACTCCGTATTCGCCCGGCAAAGGGCCAACTGCGTCGATGCGCGAATATTTAAAATGCGTACTCCTATTCCGGGCGGCAACTCGGGCTGTTAAGGAAAAATGCACCGGAAAGTGAGACTTTTTCGATTAAAGACCTAACCTGATTTTAATCGGGCTGCAATCGAGTGTCAACGAAATGACTTGCGCCGGCATAGAGTTAGGTATTTCTTGCCTCAAACAAACCTAATAAACCCACCTTTAGCGTCCCAGCGGATATTGAACGCTGAAACTCATTTGGACTTGATAAACGCCGTGCCACTTTATAGTGGAGCAGGTGACATTCCGCAGTGGGGTAAATGCTTGCCTGGCTCGAATATTTGTGTCAGAATGTGACTGAAACGTTTGTCACAGTATTTTTTTAAGGCGAGGAATAAATCATGTTTTTGCCACATCCCATTGGCCGGTTGGTTAGTTTTTTGATCCTTGCGAGTCTTGCCCTTTCGGCGCGAGCCGGCATGGGGGCCGACCCGGAAAACGCCGCTTTGCCCGAGGAGACGCAAGCCCAGCGCGACCAGCGCATGGCCTGGTGGCGCGACGCCCGCTTCGGCATGTTCATCCATTGGGGCGTGTATGCCGTGCCTGCCGGTACTTACAACGGCAAGCAGATCCCGAAGCTCGGCGAGTGGATCATGAACAACGCCAAGATACCCGTTGCCGAATACCGCGAGTACGCCAAGCAGTTCAATCCGGTCAAATACGATCCCGACAAATGGGTGCAAATTGCCAAGCAAGCCGGGATGAAATACATCGTCATCACCAGCAAGCACCACGACGGGTTCGCGCTGTTCGACTCCAAGGCCAGCGACTGGAACGTGGTCAAGGCCACTCCATACGGAAAAGACCTGTTGAAACCCTTGGCCGAGGCATGCAATAAATACGGCCTGAAACTCGGATTCTATTACTCGCAAGCGCAGGACTGGAACAATCCGGGCGGGGCGGCCAAAGGCGGGCATTGGGACAAGGCCCAGGACGGCAGCTTCGACGATTATCTCCGCAACGTGGCCGTGCCCCAGGTCAAGGAGATTTTATCGAACTACGGCCCCATTGCCGTGCTCTGGTGGGATACGCCCAATAATCCACCGGACATGATGACCAAAGAGCGGGCCGAAATGCTCCTGCCGCTCCTGAAACTCCAACCGGGCATCATCTGGAACAACCGCCTCGGCGGCGGTTACAAGGGCGATACCGAAACGCCCGAGCAGCGTATCCCAGCCACCGGCTTTAAGAACCGCGATTGGGAAACCTGCATGACCATCAACGACACCTGGGGTTACAAGAGCTATGACCACAATTGGAAATCGACCGAAACACTGTTGCAAAATCTAATCGACATCGCCAGCAAGGGAGGCAATTACCTGCTTAACGTCGGCCCCACCGCCGAGGGCGAGTTTCCTCCGGAAATCGTCCAGCGCTTGCAGGAAATCGGCCAATGGATGGCCGTCAACGGCGAGGCCATCTATGGCACCTCGGCCAGCCCGTTTCGACACCTGGGCTTCGGCCGGTGCACGCAAAAGCCGGGCAAGTTGTTCCTCGAGGTTTTCAGTTGGCCGCAAGGCGAACTGATCGTGCCGGGACTTAAAAACAAGGTCACAAAGGCCTATCTGCTGGCCGACCCGGAGAAAAAACCGCTTGAGGTAAATGCCACGGATAAAGGCGTATCGGTCGAAGTGCCTGAAAATGCCCCCAGCCCAATCGCCTCGGTCGTGGTCTTGGAGATCGAAGGCCAGCCGGATATAGAGCAGCCGCCCATGATGACGCAAGCCGACGACGGCCCGATCAGCCTGCCCGCCTCCGAGGCCGATATACACGGAAACGCGCAGTATGAAAAGAACGATAACCGGGATAACATCGGCTATTGGTCCGATAAAAACACTTGGGTGAGTTGGGATTTTATTTTGAAGACGCGCGGCCGATTCGAGGTGGAAGTCACATTCGCCTGTCCTGAAGGTGATGCCGGCAGCGAGTACACGGTGGCCGTGGGTAAGGAAAAAGTCGGCGGCAAGGTGGAAGACACGGGCGATTGGGGCGATTTCGTATCGCGCAAAATCGGCACTATAAATTTATCTAAGCCCGGCCAACTAACTCTGTCCGTGCGCCCCACCACCATGGCCGGCGGCGCGGTGATGAATCTCAAATCCGTCAAGCTCCTGCCCATAAAAGGCGAAAATTAATTACCTATATATACCCACCAGGGATTGAACCACAAGGCGAAACTCATCCAAACGAGAACTAGAGCGCCTGAAATCGCAAAAGCGGCCGTGGCAATCCAAACCGTAATGAACTTGGCCGGGTTGATGCGCGGCAACTCGCTTTGAAGATATTCGGGTGCTTTTCGCCGGGCAAATGCTCTATGCAGAGCCAAAAGAATTAATGCACACCACATGCCAAATAAGCCGCAAAATATATAGGCCCAATCGGTCCAAGAGTTAAAGGGGCCTGGAAACACACCCCACCATATTTGTGAAACAAGCATTCGCAACAAATTAAGTGCATTCAAAAAACAGAAAGCGATGGCGATTGTCAGCAGCACAAGGATGGTGCGCCATTCGTGATAATACTTATCTGGATTGCGTCTCCACTGAATTATCGGCATATTGGCTGTCTGGCCGCGATCAACTGCCAACTTGTAGGTTATGATTGTGACAAGAACGATGATCAGCACGGCCGCCGATAGCCAATAATCAGTGGGCGCTTCATTGAGGGATTCTGCGAAGTAAGGGGAAATTTCTTTTAGTCCTCTGGCATAAATCCAAAATATGAATGTGCTCGCCGCCGCAATGCCGGAAATCAATAAAACAATCCACATTAAACGCCGTTTGAATCCCATCGCCCATTGCCGCGCTAAACGAACCAGTATTGCCCAATTGATAACGGCAACCATTCCCGATGAAATCGACCACCAGAAAAAAAGATTGGTATAAGTATGATAATAACGTGGATCGATGATACTAAATTGCGGCGGTTGATAGTGATCCATCCCGATGGTGGCGATATGAACTAAATAGTAAACAACAGTATGATCAATCATTTGTTCTAAACAAAGTGCCACGGCGAGTACGCAAAATATCAGGTACAGTCCACGATGCCAAAGCGAAGAAGACTCCTTGCGGCGTACATAAGGGACGCTGCCTACCACGACCAAAAAGAACATGGGCGGGACAGAATATGGAATGAATCCATTTAACATATAACTAGGATCATCTGGTATTGAGAGAACAATTATTTTCTGATTAATAAGTAATGTCATCAAAATACCAAATGACATCAACACTGCTACTATCAGTCGCCAAAATATTTCAAATCGCAGTCCCCAGCGATGCTCTGAGCAAAGATCATGATGGGAAACAAGGGTGCTGCGCAAATCTCGAACCTGATAAAGAACGCCGAGAATCATCCAGAAGACGAGAATTATAAACAAGGTGCCACACAGTCCCTCACTGAAAAGTTTCTCTATCGAAGAAGAGGCAAGTAAAGAGCGCACCTTTTCTTGCATTACCGTCGCCCCGATGGCTACACTTAGGGTGAAAATGAACAACCCCCGCAGGCTGAATTGCCAGCGGTTGGGCGGCGTGGCGGATGGATTGCCGGCGGACTGGGACATGGATGGGTGTTGTATAATATTTAAAGGTGGGCGGCGAGACTGATTATAATCGCTGTAAATCGTTGTTGAAAGCACAGATTCAACCGTCTCTACGGGACGGGATTGTTTTATGGGATGCCATGTAGTTATTTCGGCCCAATGGGCCAACGGTTCACCGGATTACGGCCAACGGCCACGCCACCATGGATTAAACCAGAGGGCGAAACTCATCCAGACCAGGACAAGCGCGCCCGAGATCGTAAAAGCCAATGTGGCAAACCAAACAGTGACGAATCGGGCCGGATTGATTCGCAGCACCTCGGTTTGAGGCTGTCGCGCATCTTCTCGCCGGGCAAAGGCGCGATGCAGAGATAAAAGTATTAGGCTTAACCAGAGGTAATCTGTTGGACTGGAAAACCAGGATTCAAATAATTCCCGCAAGGATAATGGATTTGAATAGTTGATGCCCATTGCCAACATACTTTTATACAGAACATTTTTTACGTAAAAGTAGATTTCATAATGAAACCAGACAATGGCGAGTGCCAACAAAACAAGCATCCACTTTTTTTCATGATAGTATTTGTCTGGATTTTGTCGCCATCCGACTTGTGGCACTGTGACAAGCGAGTTGTAGTCAACCGTCATCCGATATGTCAAAATCGTCACTAATATGAGTATTAGGAGGGCAGCCGTGATCCAACAATGAAACGGAGCGTCGCACCCTGCCTCCGCTAAAAAAGGCGATAACTTATTAAAGCCGGTAGTTTCAATCCAAATCACAAATGAGCCGGCAATCGCAATCCCGGTTATTAACAATCCGGACCATATTAAGCGTCGTTTAAAACCAGCCGACCATTGCCGAGCCAAGCGCGTTAAAATCATCCAATTGGCGACAACAATCAAAACCGAATTCAACGACCACCAAAAAAATAGCGAGGTATAAAAATTGTAGCTGCTGGGATTTATCGCGGTAAATTTTAAAGGTTGCGAGTAATCCATCCCAAGTGTGGTGATATGTACCAAATAAGGAATGAATGTATAGTCCATCCATCTTTCTAGACAAAAAACTATGGCGAGAATGTACGCTATCAGTTGCAGTACGCGGTAAAAAAATGAAGGTGTTTTTTCCCGGCGAATATAGGGAACGCTGCCGACAAGAACAAGTAAAAGTAAAATAACTACGGATACTCGAAATACGCTTATATCCATCCAACCCAGCCCTGCCCAGTCCGATAGTGTGAGCGTTCCCATATCGATTAGGAAGGATAAAAAAACATACATGACTAATAGCGTAGTAACCGCCAGGCGCCAGAATATTTCAAAACGCAAACCCCAGCGCTGCTCGGTGATGAGTGTGCGATTGGATGCAAGAGTGGATCGCAGATCGCGGACTTGGTAAATAATGCCCAAAACCATCCAAAAGAGCAGGATTGCAAACAGACCGCCATCCAAACCGATTTTCATATGATTTTCGATATTGCCGATCCCCAGCCAACTCTGCATATTACATCTGACCACCGACGCTCCGATGGCCACGCTCAATGTCAGTATAAACATTCCCCGCAGGCTGAATTGCCAGCGGTTGTGCGGCGGGGCGGATGGATTGCCGGCGGGCTGGGACATGGATGGTTGTTATAATATTTAATGGCGAGCAGCAGGATTGATTATAATCGCTGTAAATCGTCGTTGAAAGCACAGATTCAACCGTCTCTACGGGACGGGATTGGAATTTTGGGATCCCATATCTATCCAGCGATCAGTCGCTGGGCTAAGATCAAATGACCCTACGGGTCATAATGGGATCACAAAGTCAAATCAGAGGCGGGGCGTGTCGCCCCGGTAGTCCGGGCCGACACGGCCCGGCTCCGAGAAAAAATCTCGACATTTTTCTGACGTATAACAAACAAGGAATTCTTCATGCCGGATCGTCCGCGGCAGACGTCGTTGCCTGGTTTTGGGCCGGAAGATGAAAATCCGACGCCGGACAATGAAAATCTGCCCGAAGAAATTCCCCCCGCCGATGCCACTCCACCGGGTGCCACTGGCTTAGCCAGTGCCACCGATGTCACTCATCCTTCATCCTTCATCCCTCATCCCTCATCCGTTGCCCCCGATGCTTCGAAACTGGGCAATAAATTGCCCAGCCCTCAATATCCGTCCATTACGGCTAATCCCTCATCCCTCATCCCTCCAACCTCCTTGGCCGGCAAAACG
This sequence comes from Thermoguttaceae bacterium, assembly GCA_049516935.1. GTDB lineage: Bacteria > Planctomycetota > Planctomycetia > Pirellulales > Thermoguttaceae > JBEKIK01. The sequence goes on along the minus strand of JBEKSO010000048.1, from coordinate 5,126 downwards.
GTTTGGGTGATCGACGGACATTCGCTCATCCATCAGGTGTTTCATGCCCTGCCCGAGATGAGCAGCCCGCGGGGCGAGCCGGTGGGGGCCGTTTTCGGCTTTGCCCGCGATTTGTTTTTTCTTATCGAGGAGAAAAAACCAGACTATTTGTTTTGCGCATTCGATCTGCCGGGCAAAACATTTCGCCACGCGATGTACGACCAGTACAAAATCCAGCGCCCGGAGATGGACGCCGATCTGGTGCCGCAGATCGCCTCCATCCGCCGGGTGCTGGAAGTTTTAGGCATTCCGGCCTTGGGCCTTGAGGGTTTTGAGGCCGACGATATTTTGGCCACGGTCGCCCGGCTTACGGATGAAATCGGCGGCGAGTGCATCCTGGTCACCAACGATAAAGACTGCCGGCAATTAATTACCGATCGTGTAAAGGTCTTTAATATTCGCAAAAATGCCTTCATTGATCGTAATGCGCTTAAGGAAGATTGGGGGATTACGCCCGAGCAAGTGGTCGATTATCAGGCTCTGGTGGGCGATGCGGTGGACAACGTGCCGGGCGTTCCGCTGATCGGCCCAAAATTCGCCCGGCAACTGCTGGAACAATACGGCACGCTGGAAGCAGTACTGGAACATGCAGGCGAGGTGGCCGGGGCGAAACGCAAGGAAAATTTGCTAAAATTCCGCGACCAGGCCCTATTGAGCCGCGATTTGGTCCGCCTGGACACGCATGTGCCCGTGGCGATTCCCTGGGACATGCAAGTCGGGCGGATCGATCGCACGGCCGCGCTGGCCTTGTTCCGCGAGTTCGGATTCCGCAGCCTGGTTATGAAAATCGACGAGCTTTGCAAATCGTTTGCCGTGGGAGGGCTGTTTCAAAAAGAAATTGCAGCACCTCAGAATAATCCTGAGCCTAGCGAAATTTCATTATCACAGAGTCATCCTGAGCGTAGCGAAGGATCTTTCCCGGTTGATGAGCAGAATATTGAAACAGGCCCTCATCCTAACCCTCTCCCAAAGGGAGAGGGGACTATTGCTTCTCAGCCCATGTATCATCTGGTAGATACTCTTGAGGCGTTCGAGGCGTTCTTATCGGAATTGAAGAAGCAAAAAACATTCTCGCTGGATACGGAAACCACGAATATAATGCCGCGTTGGGCCGAGTTGGTGGGGCTTTCCTTTTCCTGGGACGAAAACGAAGCCTGGTATCTGCCGGTCCGTTCTCCACCGGGCGAAAGACATCTGGATTTGCAGGCCGCGCTTAACGCACTTCGGCCGGTGTTGGAAGACCCAACGATCGAGAAGATCGGGCAGAATTTGAAGTACGATATTATCGTGTTGCGCGGGGCGGGCATAAATCTGGCCGGCACGGCGTTCGACACCATGGTGGCAAGCTATCTGCTCGACGCCGGACAGCGAAACCACAACCTCGACGATCTGGCCCTGGATTATCTGGGGCACACTACAATCAAGATCAGCCAGTTGATCGGATCGGGCAAGAATCAAAAGCGGATGGACGAGGTGCCCATCCGGCAGGTGGCCGATTACGCGGGCGAAGACGCTTTACTGCCCGTACGCCTGAAGCCGATCTTATCGAAAAAACTCGAACAGTATCAGTTGACCGATCTTTTCACAAAGGTCGAACTGCCGCTGATCGGCGTGCTGGCGGATATGGAATATACAGGCATCAAGGTCGATGTCGCCCGGCTGGATGAGTTAAGCCGGGAGTACGGCCGGCGCCTGGAGGAATTGGAGCGGGAAATTTACGCCTTGGCCGGTCACGGGTTCAACATCGCTTCGCCGAAACAATTACAAGCGGTGCTTTTCACGGAACAGAAATTGCCGGTGGTGAAAAAGACTCCCAAGACCGGGCCCAGCACGGATGCCGAGGTCTTGGAAGAATTGGCCCGACTGCATCCATTGCCTGCAAAGCTGCTGGAATATCGCCAGTATGCGAAACTGAAAAGCACTTATGTCGATGCCTTGCCGGGACTGGTCCATCCGGCGACGGGCCGGGTCCACGCCTCGTTCAACCAGGTGGTGGCGGCCACTGGCCGGTTGAGTTCCTCCGACCCGAATTTGCAAAACATCCCCGTGCGCAGCGAGGTAGGCCGGGAAATCCGATCGGCTTTTATACCGGGCCAGCCGGGTTGGACCTTGCTAGCAGCCGATTATTCACAGATTGAATTGCGGATTTTGGCCCATTTTTGCGGGGACGAGCGGCTCGCCGAGGCCTTTGCCCGGGATGAGGATATCCACGCCCGGGTAGCAAGCCAGGTAAACGGCGTCCCCCTGGAGCAAGTCACCCCCGAGATGCGCCGCGAAGCCAAGGCTGTGAATTTTGGCGTGATTTACGGGCAAAGTGCCTATGGGCTGGGCCGGGCGTTGGGCATTGAGCAAGAGGCGGCACAGCGGTTTATCGATGGCTATTTCGAGGGGTATCCGAGGATAGAAGAATTCCTCGAACAAGTACTGGCGGAATGCGCCAAAACAGGATATGTTAAAACTATCCTCGGGCGGCGGCGTGCGATCCAAGGAGTTCGCCCCAACGCCGGCCGACAGAGGAACCTCGCGGAACGGACCGCCATCAACACGGTCATCCAAGGCTCGGCTGCGGACCTGATCAAGCTGGCCATGATCGCGATAGAGCGGCGGCTTAAAAGCGAGGACCTTCCGGCACGGATGTTGTTGCAAATCCACGATGAATTGATCTTCGAAGTTCCCTCCCAAAACCTTCCCGGTTTGGCCGCGCTCGTTTCCCATGAAATGGCCGGCGTGTGGAATTTAAAAGTTCTTTTGAAAGTCGATCTCAAGGCCGGTTCGAATTGGGCCGACGCGGAAAAACTGTAAATATTGCTGAATGTTGAATTATGAATGATGAATAATGAGTAATAAAACCACTTGCGGTTTCGCGATGCATATTGCCAACTGAGAACTTAAAACTGACAACCGATAACTTCCGCATGAAAATCATCGGCCTGCTAGGCGGCGTGGCGAGCGGCAAGAGCATGGTGGCCGGGCAATTGGCCTCGTGCGGGGCGAAGGTTTTAAATGCGGACGAAATCGGGCACGAGGTGTTGCGGCAGCCGAAAATCGAGGCCGCCCTGCGCGAACGTTGGGGCAATGCGGTGTTTGCCGCGGACGGGCGGATCGATCGCGGCCGCCTGGCCCGGATCGTTTTTGCGCCCCCGCCGGACGGGCCGCCGGCCCGGGCCTATTTGGAACAGTTGACTCATGCGGAAATTATACCAATAATAAAAGAACAGTTGGATGCGCTGGCCGGACCGGGCGTTAAGGCGGCGGTGATCGACGCGCCTCTTTTAGCCGAGGCCGGTTTGGATAAACTTTGCGACAAATTGATATATGTCGATGCGCCGCCCGAGGTGCGACTAGAGCGGGCCCTGGCCCGGGGGTGGAGAAAGGAGGATTTTGAGGCTCGTGAGGACGCCCAGAAATCGCTGGATTTTAAGCGCAAGCGTGCCGATTTGATAATAAACAACTCCGGTTCTCCGGAAGAGACACAAGCGCAAGTCGAGCGTTTGTGGCCAGCCCTTATCCGCTGAATCCCGCCCCGCATTATTTCATTGGTCCATGCCAACTGATCACGTCGATTGACTTGTAATAAAAAAATAATATTCGTTACCTCTCCCTTGGGTGTATTTACCCGGGGCTAAATAAATTCATCTTGTTCCCGCGCTACGGCATGGGGACAAGAAAACTATGGTTATGACCATAAACAAAACGCGGCCACTGGTCGCGGCTTTACAAAATCGAAGCTTAATGCTTTTAAACAACATGCGAAGAATCTGATCGATTTTCCCGCCTTCACTGCTTGATTTCCTTTTTTTCATCCTATAAACTAAGCTAATTACCCGCCGCCGGCGCCATCAGCGCGCCGGCCCATGTTTCATTTCAGGAGTTGCTCTTTCATGTCCACGGAACAAGATTTAAAATCACAAGAGAACGATTTTACCAACCACAAGCCGGAGGAAGGGCCTATTCCGCCCGTCTCCGGCAAAACGAAAAACTACAACGACTATCATCTCGACGACGAAGACGATCCGCTTTCGCTGGCCGAGGAAATCGCCGCCGATATGGTCGCCGGCAAGGAGGACATCCACGCCAAGTACGAGCAGATCAAGCAGTCGGGCGATACGCACATCGCCGAATTGCAGAAGATGTCGATGGCCGAACTGATAGAAGAAGCCCGCAAGGAGAACCTCACCGATTACGCGGGCATCAAAAAGCAGGACCTGATTTTCCGAATCCTCAAGGAGCGGGTGAAACTCAACGGGTTGATGTACGGCGAGGGGACGCTGGAGATCTTGCCCGACGGTTTCGGCTTCCTTCGCAGTCCGGATTACCATTACCTCTCCTGCCCGGACGACATTTACGTTTCGCCCAGCCAGATCAGGCGATTCGGGCTGAAGACCGGGGCCTGGGTATCGGGCCAGATCCGACCGCCCAAGGAAAACGAACGCTATTTCGCCTTGCTGCGGGTGGAGGCCATAAACTGGGAAGATCCGAATATCCTCTCGTCGAAGGTCTTTTTCGACGACCTTACGCCGCTGCATCCGGACCAGCGGATCCGCATGGAGACCACGCCCGACGAGATCGAGATGCGGGTGGTGGACATGATCGTGCCCATCGGGTTCGGCCAGCGTGGATTGATCGTCAGCCCGCCCCGGGCAGGCAAGACGATTCTCATGCAAAAGATGGCCAAGGCGGCCTTGAAAAATTATCCCGACCTTTATGTTTTCATGCTCCTTATCGACGAGCGCCCGGAAGAAGTGACCGACATGGAGCGCCAGGTAAAAGGCCCGAACTGCGAGGTGATAAGCTCCACTTTCGACGAGAATTCGGCGCGGCACATCCAGGTGGCCGAAATGGTTCTGGAAAAGGCCAAGCGGATGGTGGAATACGGGCGGAACGTGCTGATCTTTTTGGATTCGATCACCCGCTACGCCAGGGCCTGGAACGCCGAGTGCCCGAATTCGGGTAAGTTGCTTTCCGGCGGCGTGGACGCCAACGCCCTGCAACGGCCGAAGCGGTTTTTCGGCTCGGCGCGCAAAGTCGAGGAAGGCGGATCGCTCACAATCATCGCCACCGCGCTAATCGAGACCGGCAGCCGCATG
>JBEKSO010000047.1:0-14724 GCA_049516935.1 Thermoguttaceae bacterium | reverse complement strand
AATGGGTATTCTGTCGGCGGCAATGTTGTTTTCCTTGCCGGTCAATGCAACCGAAACCGTTTCCCTCGGTTCGCTCGACTTAAGCAAGGTCCAGCAAAGCTATGGTCAGGCTCAAGCCGATAAATCCGCGGATGGAAATCAACTGACCATAGGCGATAAAAAATACGACAAAGGACTTGGCACTTATGCTTCAAGTACTTTGTTCATCGACCTTAAGGGAACTGCCGAACACTTCACCGCTTCCGTGGGTGTTGACTCGGAAGTCAAATCTCGAACGGCAAGTGTTGAGTTCCGCGTGCTCGGCGACGGCCGCGAGCTTTGGAAAAGCAAGGTCATGCGGGCAGGGCAAGGCCCCGCAAAGGCGGACGTAAATCTAAAAGGTGTCAAAATCCTTCTGCTTTTAGTCAGCGATGCCGGCAACCCTTCCCGTTCCAACCACGCCGATTGGGCCGATGCCAAGATCGAATTCACAGGCGAGCGCCCGGAAACTATCGCCCCGCCTTCTGAACAGGCTATGATCCTCACGCCTAAACCGCCGGCCACTCCGCGCATTAATGGCGCTAAAGTCTGCGGTGTCCGGCCCAATGCGCCGTTTATGTTTGCCATTCCCGCCACCGGCAAGCGCCCAATCAGCTTTGCCGCGGTGAATCTGCCCGAGGGTTTAAATGTCGATTCCAAAAACGGCTGGATCACGGGGTCCATCAAAAAACGCGGCGAATACATCGTCTTCTTGACTGCCAAGAATAACTTGGGCCAGGACCAGCGCGATCTGAAAATCGTCTGCGGCGACAACATCGCACTCACCCCGCCCATGGGCTGGAACAGTTGGAATTGCTTCGCCGCCGCGGTCGATGACGCCAAGGTCCGCTCGGCCGCCGATGCCATGGTCCAAAGCGGTTTGATCAACTACGGTTGGACGTATATCAATATCGACGACTGTTGGGAGATCAAACCGGACAGCGATGATCCCATGCTCCAAGGCCCGCCCCGCGATGAAAACGGCATGATCAACTCCAACAAAAAATTCCCCGACATGAAAGCCCTCTGCGATTACATTCACGCCAAGGGATTGAAGGCCGGCATCTATTCCTCGCCCGGACCCCTTACCTGCGCCGGCTTTACCGGCAGTTATAACTACGAGGAAAAAGACGCAAAACGTTTCGCCCAGTGGGGCTTCGATTACCTCAAATACGACTGGTGCTCCTACAGTCAAATCGCCAAAGATCGCAGCCCGCCCGAACTGAAAAAGCCTTTCCAAATCATGCGCGCGGCCCTCGATAAAACCAACCGTGATATTGTTTACAACCTCGGTATCCAACTAGGCGCGAGCAACTTCTGGCAGTGGGGCGCCGAAGTCGGCGGAAATTCCTGGGGCGTCGCCGATAACATCACCGACACCTGGTTTGGCATGTCCCGCATCGGCTTCATTCAAGCCGGCCGTGAAGAATTCGCCGGACCCGGCCACTGGAACATACCCGACACCCTGGTGGTAGGCGTTGTAGGCTGGGGAAATCTGCATCCCACCAATTTGACTCCTAACGAACAATACACCCATATCAGCCTCTGGTGCCTCCTCAGCTCGCCGCTTATGCTCGGCTGCGACTTGTCCAAACTCGATGATTTCACCCTCAATCTCCTCACTAATGACGAAGTCATCGATGTCTACCAGGACCCGTTGGGCAAACAATCCCGCAGCGCGGCCCACAACAATAACCTCGAGGTCTGGTCTAAAGAATTGGAAAACGGCGGCCTGGCCGTAGGTCTGTTCAACCGCGGCGAAGTCGAAAGCAAAGTCACCGCCAACTGGTCCGACCTGGGCCTATCCGGCAAACAGATCGTCCGCGACCTGTGGCGGCAAAAAGCCATCGGCGAGTTCGAAAATCAGTACTCCGCAAACGTCCCCCGTCACGGCGTGCTCCTCCTCCGCCTCCGCCCCTCCGGAAAATAATCTGAGAACTCCTAATAAAAATGACGTGTGCCACTGCTTGCTTGCAAGCAGTGCTTTTGGTACTGCCGCTCCAATACAAGTTGATTTTCGGTTTCTCAATCCGTCTAATGACCGCCTGTTATCTTCATTCCGCTCAACGAATCCGCCCGGCTTAACTTCGGCCAACTAAATCCGTAAACGGCCACTAAAGCGAAGCAAACCAGCGGCACGATGAAACCGCGGGACATGTCGTACTCGTCGGCTACGTATCCCATCAACTTGGGCAGAATCGCGCCGCCCATAATCGCCATGACGATGAAAGCCGACGCCTTTTTCGCCCGGGCCCCCAGACCGAAAATGCCCAGGGCAAAGATGGTTGGAAACATAATAGACATGAAAAAATAGCTTAAAAAGACACAACCTACGGACAGCCAGCCCAGCTTCAAAAAGACCAGGAGGCAGACGGCCACGTTCACAGCGGCGTACAGTCCCAAAACCTTGTGCGCGGAGAACTTTCTCAAGATGCCGGCGCCGCTGAACCGGCCGATCAGGAAACATATGAAGCCCAGAGACGCTAGATAGGACGCCCCATTGTTGCTGATGCAATGAATGTTGTCGTCGAAGCCGAGCGAATTCGGATAAGCGTCCAGCAAAAGCAAGCGGTTGAGGTAAAGCAAGTTCACTCGCTCCGTTTGCACCTCGGCTTGAAGCTTTTTATTCGCCCCGGACTTATTCTCCGCTGCGGCTTTCTTTTCCGCCTCGATTCGCGCGTCTTCGTCGGCCTTTTGCGACATTTGCTTCCGCGTCTTTTCGCTGAGACTAATTCCGCTGAACCGTTGTGGAACGCAGAGAATTTCGTCCGCCTTGACCCTGTTCGGATCCTGCCTCACGATTTTATTCAAGTCTTGGGCCAAAGCCGATCGCAGCGATTTGGAGTCCGAATCGCCCTTATAATCGGCCAAAGCGAGGAGGGTTGCGTCGGACAATTGGCCGTAAATAAACGCGGATACCGGGTCCGATTTCCGCTTCAGTTGTTCCGCAAAGGCCGGCAGATTCTTGATGTCGTTTTTATAAAACGCCGTGTTGATCTCAATCCAATCCCATTTTTTCGTCGTCTCCGTGTACCAGGAAGCGGGAATCACCGGCTCGGACGTCATGTAATTGATGAGAAAGCTGAATATGCCCGCCTGGGCGGCTACATAGAAAAACTGGGCCGCTACCGCGAATACAAAATGAGGGTGCGACCAAATCGATCGCGAGGAGCCGGTTGTGCCGTCGTCCAGGTGATAGTCGTCTTTCGATTTGATGTCGGGAACCTCGGCAAAGTAAAAAATGACCGCCAGAACGGCCACCACCGCGGCGATGGCCGCGTAAGGAATCCAAAGGGTTTGGCTGCCCGTGCTTTGCCCCGCGGCGTCCTTGGAATAGAAAAACAAGCCGCCGATAATCGGACCAAATATCCAGCCCACGCCGTTGGCCGATTGGGCCAGGTTGATTCGCGACGCCGCGTAACGCGGATCCCCCAACACCGTCGTGTAAGGATTGGCGATCGTTTCCAGGAAGGTCAGTCCGGACGCGATGAAACAAACTCCCACCAAAAACGCCCAGAATTTCGCAATTTGCGTCGCCGGAATAAACCAAAGTCCGCCCGCGGCAACCATCAGCAGGCCGGCGATAATGCCCCCTTTGTATCCCAGTTTGCTCGCCAGCCAACCCGCCGGCAATGACATCAAGAAATAGCCCAAGTAATGCGCCCATTGCACGTTCGCCGATTGCGACAAGCTCAAGTGCAACTCTTCTTGAAAGTGCTTGTCCATCACGTCTATCATCCCGTTGCATAACCCCCACAGGAGAAACAGCGAACTGACCAGGATAAACGTGAACATCACGTTCTTGCCGTCTTCCATTACAAAGAAGCGATTCTTGTTTGTGTTTGTGTTCATGGTTTTTTCGGAAAGGTATCTTGGTTAATTTAATCCTCGCCCTTATGCTGCTAATTCACAAGTACGGCGGCGCCAATACACGAACTTAGACACAAATACCCCTATTTCCCCGACGGACGAATGTATTTAAGAAAAAACACATTCTAAATAACGTATCGGCTGCATGTCAACATGCCGGGGATCGGCCGGGATCGAATCTTTAATGCCCGCCCGCCCCCCTTGTCAAGCACCGCGAAATGCGGCATCTTAATGGCTTGCCAATCCTCCCGGAATGATGACTATGATCAATCTAAAACTGTTGGAAATCATCGTCTGCCCCGTCAGCCGTCAGCCTCTGCGCGTCGCCGACCAGCGGCTTATCGACCGGCTCAATCAAGCCATCAGCGCCGGCCTGGTAATGGACAGGGCGGGACGACACGTGACCAACCCGATCCAAGAAGGCTTATTACGCCAGGACGGACTAATCCTGTACCCGATTCGCGATAATATTCCCGTTTTGCTGGCCGATGAAGGCATCCCCATCGATGCCCTGCAATAATTTGTTTTATCATCGTTTATTGAGAATCAGATTGCTAAAGTTACCAAGAGTTGGGGTGGCAGTTGTACTGCCACCCCAGAATTGCCGAATGGGACGGGAGTACAACTCCCGTCCCAACGTAGCATTATTAATGAGACTCCATAGCCCCGGGGGCACCATGCGAAGCATCGTCGCTCCGGGCGTATTTTGTTTTTAAGCGAGCCCCGCCATGGCAACCAAAAGCATATTTAAGAAAATTATCGACCGCGAAATTCCCGCCCGCATCGTTTATGAAGACGGCCTCTGCCTGGCCTTTGAAGACATCCATCCCCATGCCCCCACGCACTTGATTGTCATTCCCAAAAAGGAAATCCCCACCCTCGACGACCTATTGGCCGAGGACGAACCGATCGTCGGCCACTTGTTCAGCGTCATGCGTTCCATTGCGGCGGAAAGGCGACTTTCCGGAGGATATCGGGTAGTAACCAACTGCGGACCCGACGCCGGACAAGAGGTCATGCATCTGCACTTCCATATGCTGGCCGGCCGCAAATTCACTTGGCCCCCGGGGTGATTAAAAGGATGAGGGATGAAGGATGAATAAAGAATGATGAATTATGAGTGATGAATAATGATTACGTTTAAAAAACGCTTGTGGTTTCGCGATAATTATTGAATTGCGGGCAGTAAACTGCCCACCCCTCACAGCTTACGGCCCACTATCCACTGCCCACCGCCCACTGCCACTGTTCTTTCATTACTTAATAATTCATCATTCATCATTCATAATTCATCCCCACCCAATCCCCCCTCGACGCCCTCTTTTCCCTACCCCCTTTTCATATATCTGTATATCAGCTATAATGCCGCTTTCCGAAGAGGTGTTATTGGATTAGTCTTTGCATAGGTCCCAGGAGCGTCGCTATGGCCACGCCTGATGTGGCGAATCGATATCCTCGTCCGGCATGCCAATCGCCTCATCCGCATTGCATGATATTTTGATGAAGCCCATGTCTGCGAAACTGTCCCGCGATTTAACCTTGGAAGCTGAATTATCCCGGATCTTCGCCTCTTCGCCTTCCACGCGAAACCGGGAAATCCTCATGGGTTATTACGGCTGGAAGGACGGGCAAACTCATACCCTTACCGAAATCGGCGATAGTTTCGGCATCACCCGCGAACGCGTCCGCCAAATCTGCGCCAAGCTGATTAAAAAACTCCCCCCCCCCGGAAATATTTCCGTCCCGGTCATGGACCGGGCCCTGGCCTTGATCGGCAAACGCATACCCGCCGCGGCCGAAATATTAGAGGCGGAGCTGCTTGAAAAAGGACTCACGGCTATTGGCATGTCGCTTGAGGTCGTCTCTGACGCGGCAAACTTGCTCAGCCGCTCGCCCCGCTTCAAAATCGTTAAAATCGATCAGGGCAAATCCCCGGCCGCGGCCCGCCTAAAAATTAAAGCAAAACTAAAACCAAAGCCCCCCCCGGAAATATTCGCCCATAAACTTCCGTCAATAGGCCGTTTGGCGGTCCGGCCCGATCAGGTCGATGCCGTTCAGGCAATCGCCGATCTGGCGAAAAAAGAAGTCTATTTTCACGGACTGGCCACGGTTGCCCGCATCGAGCGGATGATCGCCCGCCGCTATCCGGCCGACCAGCGCCTGGTCCGGCAAGTGCTCCTGCAAATCAACGCCTTCCACTGGCTCGATGAATCGGCCGGTTGGTTCGCCATTCAGGGCATTACCAAACACGGCTTGCCCAAGGCAATCGAAAAAGTCCTGGCCGTCGCCGGCGACGTAACCGTGACTGACATGCACGGAGCTTTGAGCCGGAATCGCCGCCTGTGGAAAGAACCGCTGCCCGAAAAAGTTCTCTTGGAATATTGCCGGCTGATGCCCGGCGTGCGAATCGAAGGTAATCGCATCCACAGCGATCCCCCGCGCAATTGGAAAAAAGTCCTTGCCGGCGTGGAGGCGCAGTTGATAGCCGTCCTTAAAAAACACGGCCCCTTGATGGATCGCGGCGCCATGGAAGACTTGTGCGTCGCCGCAGGCATGAACCGCTTCAGTTTTCACGCCTTCGTATCCTGGTCGCCCGTTATCCAGCAGTTCGGCCACAGCCTTTATGGACCCATCGGCGCTCAAATCCCCCAAGAGCAAGTCGATAATATGCTGGCGCGACGCCGTGCCAACCGCGGATCACAGCGTGTTTTGCACGACCACGGCGTCGCCGAGAACGGCAATGTTTGGCTTAAGTACAGGCTTTCCAAGGCCGCCAGCACCTACGCCGTGATCACGATCCCCGCCGTGCTTAAGAAAATCGTCCGCGGCCGCTTCCAACTCCTTGCCCCCGACGGCCGCGACATCGGCACGCTGGCCGCCAAAGACGGCCGGGCTTGGGGCCTCGGCGCTTATCTCCGCCGCTGCGGCGCTAAATTCGGCGACCAGGTCGCTCTGAACATCGATCTGGCCAACCGCACCGCCACCGTTTCCTGGAAAAAAATAACCGGCCGCAACCAAGGCAAAAAGTAGATGGTAGATGGTATTGCGGGCAGTTGTCGGAAGGCCGTGAGGGGTGGGCTGTTTACTGCCCACTTTTAAATAATTATCGCGAAAACCCAAACGGTTTCGGACGTAATCATTATTCATCACTCATAATTCATAGTTTTTTATTCATCCCTAATCCTTCATCCCTCATCACTCCCCACATGAAACTTCCACCCGAAGGCGCCCGATGGTTGGTCTCGCTCCGCTGGCTGGCCTGCGCGGCAGTCTTCGCCATGACCTGGTTGACATCATCCGTGTTGCATGTGGTGACCAACCCCTTGCCGCTTTATCTTGTCGCCTGTGCAATGGCGGGCTATAATCTGCTCTTTAAACTCTACCAGCGCGATCCGGCCGCAGGCGAAGGAAACGTCGAACGAAATATCTTCTGGCAAATCGCCTTTGACCTCACCGCCCTTACCTTGCTCTTGTACTTCTCCGATCTGCCCCGAAATCCCTTCCTCTTCTTTTTCGTATTCCACATGATTATCGCGGGCATGTATCTGCGCGGCTCCACGCCCTATTTTTTCGCCGCTTTTGCCACATGCCTGGTGGGAATCGTGATGCTCTTGGAATACCTCGACTTCATCCGCCGCTTCGCCGTCCATTATCCTTCCGACGCAAACGGCCCTCCGCCCTTGGACGGCCTGTATCTGCTCGGCGTTTTCGCCGCCTTCGCCAGCGCTTTGTGGATCGCCGTTTACTTCACCACCTCCATCCGCCGATACGTCGATCGCGCCCACGCCGAAATCCGCCAAAAAGAAAAAATGCTCGGCATCGGACAACTTGTCGCCGGCATCGCACATCAAATCGCCAATCCCCTGGACGGCATGCAAAACTGCCTAAGACGCATCGGCGAGCGCGTGAAAAACGATCCCCACCTCGCCGAATACGTGCAACTCATGGCCGAAGCCCTGGAACGCATCGAACGTACAGCCAAGCGCGTGCAGGCCTTTGCCCGGCCCCGCGGAATCACCCTGCAAAGCACCGACGCCAACCAGGCCGTCGAAGCCACCCTCGAAATGCTCGGTCCCGGCCACGGCAAAAATATCCAAATCAAAAGCGAACTCGGCGACGTCGCACTCGTCCAAGGCGATCCCTACACCCTCCAGGAAGTCCTCTTCAACCTCTGTACCAACGCCCTTGTCGCCATGCCGCACGGCGGCACACTCACGCTCCACACCTACGCCCTGGGGCGCAAGGACGAAGACCAGATGGGCTCCGTGGCCATCGACGTCTCCGACACCGGCGTCGGCATCCCCCGCCTCAACCTGGAAAAAATCTTCGAACCCTTCTTCACCACACGCGCCGACTCCGGCGGCACCGGCCTGGGGCTCGGACTCTGCCGCATGCTCATCTCCGAAATGGGCGGCCGCATCGAAGTCCGCTCCGCCCTCGGCCAAGGCGCCACCTTCACCGTTATCCTCAACCCCGCCGAAAAAACCGTAAAAAACAAGCAAGAATAAAAGCTTAAATATATTTTTAACATGGCTGGAAGTATTGAATATCTTGCTGAGATATCGCGATTAATGAACATGGAAATCATCCCTGCTCAGTTGATTGAACAACACCCTAAAATACGCACATTCCTCAATCAGATTGATAGCAAAGAAACGGCATCGTTTTATGCTGCACTGCTATTAGACAAGAGATTACAGTCTAACTGTGTTCGCTTAGAGGCACTGGTACATCTGTCCATTGCATATGGAAATGGCTCTGATTCTCCAACGGCCTCACAGTTTTCGACTTGCTTTAATGAACTAGGCAAAGGAATCTGTGGTCGTATGGAAGATCCAGCAGAAGATGTTTTTGTGTCACTCGTGTTAACGCCACAAGGTAACTATCGTGTTCTTGAAGGCATCTGGGAATCTGGTACTTTTTATTTACAGCGACTTTTGGAGCTTGTCGATACCATGCCCGACGAGGGGCCTTTTGCCATGCTACGACAAAGAGTTTACGCGTTATTGCGTATCTCTGAGGCCATATGCAACCGGGTTGGTTTGAATCGCTACGAACTCGGGGCTACAAGTCCACAGCAGAATATGAAAACAAAATTTTGTGCAAAAGTTCATCCACGTATCGTTATTTTCACGCGCGAAGAGCTTTCGACTCTTGGGCTTTCAAAAGATGATCTTGATATTTTCACATTAAACGAACAGGCTGTTCCATACATCAAAACTGAGCCGATTCAGAACTCGCCACTGCAACGATTTCCTATTATTGATTATGACGACGAGATTGCTCTAATGCTTCCGACTGCTATTTCTTATGCTATAAGAACAGCAATTGTAGATTTTCTGTTAAAGTATGGTCTCCGTGATTCGCTTCTAGCTAACTTAACACAACAATACGCTTCTTTTTTTAACAGTACTCATCTTTTGGGAAGCATTGTTAATGCCCCCGTCTATTTTTCTAACAAGGATGGAATCCCATACGCCGAAGTACTATGGGAAGATAGAGGTAGGCATATGCATTTTGTTTTTTTTCTGGACACTTTTGATCGTTTCTTTGAAACGGGATTATTTGGATTCGATCCATCACCTTCTGCCAACATTGAGATGTTTTTTGAACGAATACGGTTGGCACAAAAACACTCAAGAGCACAACCAGACTTTCGCGAAGGTCTAAGTTTATTAATTCACTGTGGCATTGGTCGCGGTACATTTTTGCCAATTCATGATGTCGATGGAGATGACTGGAATGTCCAGTTTCTTTCAGCGCCTGATCTTTGCACACTAAGCAACATGCAAAAATTTAAAGCATTAACAATGTGGAGAATTCTAGAATCTATTAAGCGATTACATGAATTGGGTGTCAAGATCCACGCTAACGGACTCTTAAATCTAATCGGCTGGATCCAAGCTAATGATGGTAACATAATAAACCATTCTCAAACGCCCAAAGGATTTCGAAGGAAGCCCTCTACTCTATTGCTAGCTCCGAATTTTGTATTGGAATTGAGACGTAACGCATTAATGAAAACCGACCGATTATGTGTCCCAACTGTAACCGGTGAAATAGCACTTGTACGACGTGTTGATTATTCGCTATTTCCTGAGGATAACGAAGCACCGATGTATGCGGTCGAAAAGTATTCACATGATCGTGGCATTCCTTTTGTCTATCTCACAACTAATCGAGCATGGTGGTGTGAAGTCGTTCCGACCGAATCAGACAGAAACCGTGATTATGACCAATGGGAAATGTTGATCACTTGGCTGAGACGAATTATTCCAGCCATCCAACCCCGTCTAGACAATAAACTGCCGGCAACAGTATTGTTGCGCATTGTGTTCGAACAAATCCCAACATTGGAAAAATATAGTGCCCCCCTTCCTACGTCCAATAATATTAAAGACTGCATCCACGAATCGATTGACACCAAGGGATCAACCGTAACAATTAGCGTTGGCGAGGCATTTCATCGCGGTCTTGCTAGTCCTAAGAATGTTTCTGAACGATCATTAGTAATGGCTATATGCAAAGGATTCGCTAGCTTGGGAAATGTTTGTTGGTCTTCTGCTGAGTTGGATGAAATCGAAGCAGGAATTGTTGTTAGCGATGATGCACGGCATATGCATAATTTTCAGGCAAGAAGTTTTCGTGACCACGTTCTTGGCGACCTTTCACAAAAACTGATTCGTTTAGACGACATCGATGCCGGTAACATCCGTTTAGGTCTTGCATTTCGAGTCGAATCGCGAGAGAAGGGGCGATCATCATTACGAAGCAAACTTCAATGTACAAAGTTCTTAAATGCACTGGTTAATGACCTCGAAGACGAAATCTGCGAAGAACTTAGATTATTTGATCGAGCGAGTTTTATAGAAACCGCATTTCGCAATCATGAAATAGCGATTGCCGATCGCAACAGATGGGAAGATACCGCAAATGCAAATCTGGCTTTACATCAAGATAGAGAGGGGGCATTACGCATCATTGCCGACCACAACCGCGAGCTAAACGCTGAAATTTATGCATCTAGAGTCTTGGTTGAGCTTGCCATATGTGAATGTTCATTGAGTGGAGGCATGCATGTCAGTAAATACGAGTTTGCAAAGTTGATGGCCAAGATAAATGCAATTATGAATCTCGGTGGTTGGTCAGATTCGATCCATTTAGAAGCAATGCCGCCCACTCTATCCATTACTCCACTAGGTGACGTCCAAGCAAATACTGCTTTTGAATCAAGTGTTTTAATGCCGTTTGCCAAACAAGTAAGTAAAGAATTTATTGATCGTGCAGTTGAAAAATATTGTGAAAACTATGAACTTCCTAAGTATTTTGATTCCGTTGAATCTACATTGGATCAAGATTTCATCAGTGCATGGAAAGAGGAATTTGGTTTCTCTATTAACGATTTCCGGAGATTTGTTGATACTATAGAGGATATTGGAATCAAGCGTCACTTGCCGGTTTTTACAATCGATAAAGCGGCGTTAGTTGAAATTCTTGAAAAACAGTTTGACTCCAAAATAATCAACAATATTCTTGATACTGTTTCACTTACTCCTCGTACAACGTGGCGGACAATACCTGATAGTTATGAAGAAAAGGACATTCAACCATGGCGATATCGGCGACAGCTTTCAAGTGTACGGCACCCATTAATACAAATAGATTGTAGTAATAATCCTCTATTACTCATTGCACCAGGTATACTTCGTGATTCTGTTTGTTATATATTTTCAAATTACCATGAAGGTAGTTTTCCAGAAAGACATTATAAGTCTCGAAATATGAAGATTTGGTGCGGAAAACAAGCCAATATCCGTGGATCGAATTTCACAATTCGTGTTGGTGATCGAATTCGGGAGCTTGGGTGGGAAACCAAAATAGAAATAAAAGTTTCAGAACTATTACAGCGTAGTTTTGATCAAGATTATGGTGATATAGACGTACTAGCATGGAATAAAGTTACAGGTCGTATTCTCGCAATTGAATGTAAAGATCTTCACTTTCATAAAACACACGGTGAGATTGCAGAACAACTTAGTGATTATCGTGGTCAGTTAAAAAATGATGGAAAACGCGATGATTTACTCAAGCATATTGATAGGCTCAAGATTCTGAGGGCGCACACTACCGATCTGCAAAAAATAATCAAATGCGATATTGATATCAAAATTGAGGGTTGGATCATATTCAAAAATCCTGTACCTATGTTGTACGTATGGGAAAAATTCGAAAAACAAATTAAAATTGCCACATATGATGATCTCGACCAGATACTGGGAGAATAAAACCGTCAGATCAAGTAAAGGAAATTGACAATGAGATACCCGCTGGAGTATAGTACATGAGAGCACATTACGATTTCTCGAAAATGAAGGCCCGCAAAAATCCCTATGTTAAGTTGCTCAAGCAACCGGTCACCATTCGTCTCGACCGCGACACCGTGGCTTATTTCAAAAAGCTGGCAAAGAAGATCGGCCTCCCCTATCAAAATCTGATTAACCTTTATTTGCGCGACTGCGCAGCCAACCAACGGAAACCGTCTCTGCAATGGGCGCCGTAACCGTCCCTCGGCTGGAATAATTCGTCGCGCGAGTCCGACAGACGAGTTGCTATCGATAAAAATACCATGAAAATCCTTGTCGCCGACGACGAAAAAATCAAACGCATCACCCTGGCCGACGACCTGGCCGCTCAAGGCCACGATGTCGCCACGGCCAGCAACGGGGCCGAAGCCTTCGAAAAACTCTCCCAGGGACGGTTCGACGTCCTCGTGACCGATCTGAAAATGCCCAAACTCGACGGCCTGGAACTCCTCAAACGCATCAAGCAAGGCCCGCTCGCCGACATGGAAGTCATCATGATGACCGCCTACGGCAGCATCCCCGTGGCCGTCGAGGCCGTCAAACTCGGCGCATTCGACTTTCTGACTAAACCCTTCCGCAACGAAGACGTCTTCCCGCTCCTGGCCCGCATCGAACGTGAAAAAAAAGCCGCCGCCGGCGCAACTCAACCCTTCGCCCCCGGCACAATAACCGAAATCGAGCACGCCATCGTCGGCCCGTCCTCGGCCATGGACCGCGTCAAACGAATGGCCGAAATATCCGCCAAAACCGACGCCAACGTCCTCCTCTGCGGCGAAACCGGCGTGGGCAAGGACCTCATCGCCACAGTGATCCACCGCAACTCCCACCGCCGCGAATTCCCCTTCATCAAAGTCGGCTGCACCCTATTCCCCCCGCAACTTATCGAAAGCGAACTCTACGGCCACGAAAAAGGCTCCTTCACCGGCGCCGACCATCTACGCAAAGGACGCTTCGACCTGGCCGAAGGCGGCTCGCTCTATCTCGACGATGTTGACGACATCCCCATGGATCAACAGTCCAAACTGCTCCGCGCCATCGAGGAAAAAGTCTTCGAGCGCGTAGGCGGTGGAGCCACTATCAAGGCCGACGTGCGGATCATCGCCTCCACCAAGCGAAATCTCCTGGAAAAAATCGGCGAAGGCGCTTTCCGCGAAGACCTCTACTACCGCCTCGACGTCTTGAGGATCAACATCCCCCCGCTCCGCGAACACCTCGAAGACCTGCCCGAGCTGACCGACCACCTGCTAAAGCGCATCACCGCCGACCGTCCCGCGCGAATCGACACCGACGCCCTCGCACTCTTGGCCCGCCACGACTGGCCGGGCAACGTCCGCGAATTGCACCACACCCTCGAACGGGCATACCTCATCGGCGCCGGTCGCATCACAAGTGAAATATTAACCACCGAGATCGGCGGCCCCGATCCAAATCAGCGCCTCCCCATCGGCGGGTTCCAAGCCGCCATCGACCACGCCGAAAAACAACTCCTCCAAGACGCGCTGCGCAACTCCGCCGGCAACAAATCCGCCGCCGCCGCCGCCCTAGGCATGAAACCCTCCACCTTCCGCGATAAACTCGCCAAACACGGGTTGGGGTAATGTAGGAGTTTATTTAATTATGATAAAAAAGAAATTCGACTGCGTCAAAATGAAAAATAACATCCAAAAAAAGATAATGAATGAAATGAAAGTTTTGACGCCGGAACAACAGCGCAAAAAAGTTCAAAAAGACATCGAGTCCGATCCGGTTTTAGGCCCGCTTGTCAAAAAAGTAACGAAAAAAACTTAACTATATTTGTATTTGCGGTCACGGATTGTGACCGCATCCGGACCATTTTCGTTATGCGCTCATATAATGCGAACTCTTCCAATTCTCACGTTAGTTCAATGCTCTCAAAATCTAATGACTCCTTTTTCGTGTTTTCGTCCTTTCGATCTTTCGTGTCTGCCAAATTTTTACAACTTGGTTTGAAAAAGGGGAATTGCTTCTGATGATAAAAGGCGTTATGCTGTATTTTCTCCATTATTTCCCCAACGGATAACACGGAGTATGCGGCCATGCCCTCCCTGGTCAAAGTCCGATCGTTTCTCGGTGTCGCGGAAGCCGAAATGGCGCGAATCCGCCTGGCCATGGACGGCATTACCGCCCGCATAAGCAACGCGGAGATGGTTTCCTGGGCATGGTATTACAGCAATGCCACCGGCGGAGTGAAACTTTTCGTAAATGAATCGGACCGCCCGCAAGCCGCGATAATTCTTGCCCCGCAACCTGTCCCGCCGCTATTTCAGCCGCCCCTGTGGCATTGCCCTAAATGTCAGGCGGAGGTAGACGGTCAATGGTCCTTTTGCTGGTCCTGCGGCACGTCAAAGCATGGCGAAGAAGATCCAGATTTCCACACCTGGTATCGTGAGTCCGACGGCTCGCTCGCGGGAAAATCTTTTACCGAAGTAATTGCCGCAATTATTTCCGTATC
>JBEKSO010000046.1:0-14737 GCA_049516935.1 Thermoguttaceae bacterium | reverse complement strand
AACGAAGAATATAACTATTATATATACAATAAGTTACGTCTATTAGTCAATGCGGGAAAAATTATATTATTGTCTGCGGCCAATTGGGGATATATTAGCGGCTATAGTCAATTAGACGGTGGAAGAGTATATTTTGACCCCGAGCGTTTTCACGCTCATACTACCGTGCGGGAGTAAGTTTACCAGCCTCGCTAAAAGGCGTAAATAAAGCAAATCCCAAGGAAAATAGGCGTGCCGATCCTCAAAGAAGAACCGTACCTTTTTCCGGAAACTCTGCTGGAAGACTGCGTCCAGGAGACATCGGACCGCAATTGGTGGGTGATTTACACCAAGGCCCGGCAGGAAAAATCACTTGCCCGTGAGTTGTTCGCCTTTCGGATCCCATTCTACTTGCCTTTGGTAAAAAAGACCGCCATTGTCAGGGGACGAAAACGCATTTCTTTCGTTCCGCTTTTTTCGGGGTACATTTTCATCTTCTCCACTGAAGCGGAACGCATAAAAAGTATGACCACCAATAGGATCTCGCGGATTCTGACGGTCAACGATCCGCAACAGTTGGTCTACGACCTGGAACAACTCCGTCGCCTGATCGCCTCGAATGCGCCCCTCAGCGTGGAGCAAAAGTTGGCCCCCGGCAATCGGGTGCGGGTCAAGCAAGGCGCACTGATGGGATTGGAGGGGACCGTCCTCATGCGCCGTGGAGTAACGCGATTGTTGGTCAGGGTAAATTTCCTGCAACAAGGCGCTTCGGTCGAGGTGGATGATTATCTCTTGGAACGCCTGGACTGAATAGAAGGAAGGCGGAAGGAAACCGCTTGCGGTTTCGCGATGAATCTTCATAAAGTGGGCGGTGAACTACCCGCCCCTCGCTCTTTTACATCACGCCCAAGTCGATAGGTAAAATTGCATCCCGGTTAGCGCGATACCACTCGACCGAGCGGCGCAGGCCTTCCTCGACTGGAACTTGGGGCCGCCAGCCCAGTAGTTTCCCGGCTTTGCCGATATCGGCCCAAGTTGCGGTCACGTCGGCCCGATGCAGGGGCTGATAATCGATTATCGGCTTGCGCCCCAGAAGTCGAGAAATCTGATCGATGACCGCCGAGAGGACCGCAGGTTGATTGCCGCCGAGGTTGATGATTTCGTAACCCAGGGGTTTTAGCGCGGCGATGGTGCCCCGGGCGATGTCGTCGATGAAGGTGAAATCGCGGGATTGCGATCCGTCGCCGAAAACCACGATTGGCTCGCCTTCGGCAATGCGGCGGATAAAGCGGAAGATGCTCATATCGGGCCGGCCGGCCGGTCCATAAACCGTAAAATAACGGGGAATGGAAATGTCCAATCCGTAAAGATAATAATAGTTATAGGCCAGGGTTTCCGCCGCTTTTTTCGAGGCGGCATAAGGCGATAAGGGCCGATTTGTGTCGTCGTCTTCGTGGAAAGGTATGCGATTGTGCCCGCCATAAAGGCTGGATGTGGACGCCAGGAGAAACTTTTCCACCGCGAAGATCCGGCAGGCCTCCAACAAATTAAGCGTGCCGATGCAATTGGCTTGATAGTACGCCCAGGGATTTTCCAGCGACTGGCGGACTCCGGCCCGGGCAGCCAAATTGACCACGGCCGTGAAGGGCTTTTCTTCAATGGTTTTATCATCCGCGTCAAGCGCGTTTGACTTGAAAAGAGCGGTTACGGCCTCGAAATCGGAAATATCCAATTGATGAAAGAAAAATCCCTTGCGCCCTAGCAGGCGAGCAAGACGCCAGTGTTTCAATCTGGGATCGTAGGCATCGTTGAGATTATCGACGCCCACGACGTCGTGTCCCGCGTCCAAAAGCAATTCTGTCACCCGCGAAGCAATGAAGCCCGCACAACCGGTCACTAAATAACGTTTTGTCATGACAAATATATTATATGCCGAAAAAGTCGGCAATGCCAGCGACCACCAGTTGTTGTTCCTGGGCTGTTAGTTCCGGGAAGATGGGCAAGGCCAGCACTTCCCGCGCGGCCCTATCGGTTTCGGGCAGATCGCCCGGCTTGTAGCCTAAATAACGGAAACACTCCTGATCGTGCAGACCCAGCGGATAATAAATTTCGCTGCCGATTTTCGCCTTCGACAGCGATTCCCGCAAAGCGTCGCGCCGTCCGTCAGGCACGCGCACTACGTACTGATTCCATACGTGACGGCAGTTGGGAAGCGCTTTGGGCAAAGTCAAGACGCGGTCTAATCCGGCCTCGGTAAACAGTTCTTCATAGCGCGCGGCATTGGCTTGGCGAAGCGCGGTCCAGGCGTCGAGATGGGGCAATTTGACGTTCAACACGGCGGCCTGGAACGAATCCAAGCGGCTGTTTACGCCCACCACCTTATGATAATACCGCGGATTCATGCCGTGCTGTCGCAATAGGCGGAGGCGTTCGGCGAGTTGGTCGTCGTTGGTGGTAAGCATGCCGCCGTCGCCCGCGCCGCCGAGATTTTTGGTGGGATAGAAGCTGATGCAGCCGATGGCCCCCAGGGAGCCTGCCCGGCGGCCTTCCCATTCGGCGCCAATGGCCTGGGCGGCGTCCTCGATCACAACCGCCTTGGCCGGCTTGGCAAGGCTATTAAGCGCATCCATGTCGGCGCATTGCCCGAACAGATGCACCGGAAGAATCGCCTTCGTGGCCGGCGTTATCGAGCGGCCGACGGCAACAGGATCGATGTTGAAGGTTACGGAATCGATGTCGGCAAACACGGGTTTGGCGCCCAGGCGCGTGGCGGCGCTGGCGGTGGCGAAGAAGGTGAAGCTGGGCAGGATCACCTCGTCGCCCGGCCCCACGCCTGCGGCCATCAGTGCCAGCAACAAGGCGTCGCTGCCCGAGGCGCAGCCCACGGCATGCTTCACGCGGCAGTAGGAGGCAACGGCCTGTTCCAGGTTTTTCACTTCCGGACCAAGCACAAAGGCCCCGCTCTGGCACACCCGGCGAAGCGACGCGGCGAGTTCTTCTAACAGAGGTTGATGCTGGCGCCCGAGATCCAACAGGGGAACGCCCTTTTCTTCAACGGCCTGAGTGGATTTATCTTTGACGATGGTTGCCATGTTCTTGTCACCTAAAAAAGATATGATCGAGGTTCTAAATATTCCCAATGATAAGACCCGGCGAGGCGTACAATATTCACCCCATTATCGGGTTCTTAATTATCTTGACGAGAACGATTTATATTAAATTGCGCAATTTAACACAAGGGGAAAAATAATCCCTTGAATTTAGAGCCTTTTCCAAAAGTCATCCTGAGCGTAGCGATGGATCTCTGTTATATCTCTATACTCCCCATTTTTGCCATTATGTCCCTTCTAGATTCTTCGCTTCGCTCAGAATGACGAACTGCGTTTTGGGATAGGCTCTTAGGCAAAAGAAGGGGTTTGCTTCCGACATGGAAACCCAGAATCAGGGCTTTAGCGTCACCCAGCGGACCAACTGGTTGATAAGCAGCTTGCCGTCCCAGGGCGATTCATGATTGTTCATCAGCCCGGGTCGAACGCATCGCACCACCCCGGCCTGCGAGGCGGCTTCAGCAAATTTGATTGTATCTTCCCGATTTCCGAACGCCACGCCCACCGTCTGCACCTTGGGCGACAGCAGTGCAACGACCTGTTGCCAGGAGTCCACCTCGGTGAGGAAGATGGTCCGCGATTGCACGGCCTGTTTTAAACTCACGTCACGGTCTAAACATACGGTCCAATTGGCGCCGTCAGCCGAGGCAATCACGTCTTTCTTTTCGTCCATTGCCCAGGCGGCTCGAACGTTGACGATCTGCATGGTGGTGTAAGGATCCAGTCCGGGCTTGGGCGGGAGTTTGGCTAAATGCTTTGCGAACAATTCGCCCACCTCGCGCAGCGATAATCTCGAGTTGCGTTCGACGAAGATCGTTTGCGGGGCCGAGCATGCCCGCTGGTCGAAGACGGCGCAATCGCGGACAAAGCCCGCCACGGCTTCATCCAGCTTTTGCGGATCGGATTGAATTTTATTGCGGTCGATCACTCCGATGGAATATTTCGGTCCGAATACGATCTCGCTACAGTGTTCCAGGCGGGGCAGAGCGGTGATGGCCTTTATGGCACGTGCGCCGCCCCAGATGATTTTCACGTCGGCCGCCAACGACATCTGCTCGTTGATTTCCCGATTATGGTAATCGAACCAGATCACCGCCGCCGCTTCAAGGAGATCGATGCCGCGAATGTCTCCGGCTTGCGATTCGGCCAGTACGGCAAGCAACCGATCGGTTCCCTCCGGCTCGGCATAGGCGAGTTTCACCAGGCATACATTTTTGGCCAAAAGCGCGGGAATTAGCGAAAACATGGGCAGGGTCGCCACGTTTCCGGCCATCCACATGGCCACCAGGCCCTGGGGTTTGGCCGCCAGATAGTTCCGCCCGTAAGGAACAAAACCGTCGAGATAAGCCGGATTCCCGTTGAGATTCAGCTCCAAAAGCTTGCCGAGATTGTTGCTTCCCAGCCAGGCCGATAGAAACATGCAGCCTTCCAACGATCGGGTGCGCTCGTCGCGGATCAATTGAGCGGCAAAGTCGGCCATGAGCGCGACCAGGCTATCGACTGGAATTTTCGCCAACCAATTGCGCCGGCTGTTCAACGACCCGACAATTGGCAGCAGGGAGTCGCCGGCCGGTTCCACTCCGCGGTGAGTAATTCGCAATATGCTCATCTTATTTTCCTCTATTGTGTGCCACTGCTTGGAACAAGCAGTGTTTTTTCCCATTATTTTAGGAGCACTGCTTCTGCGAAGCAGTGGCACACTAATTTTCCAAGGGTAGAGACCCCATGTTATCTTATTTCTCTTGCCTGGGCAAAGGTGTCGCCGCATCCGCGGGCCTCGGCCTGCTCGATGCGTTTTGTGAAGCGGAAATAGTTGCCCGAACGGCCGCAGGGGCAATCGTCCACACCCATAAGCACGCCTTGATCTTCGGTTATTAATGCCTGACCCGGATAACTGGTGGGCAACACGCTTATGACCTCGATAATGCCCGTCTGCCCGATCGCCGCCGGTTCGAGAGTGTACGGGCGGCGGATCAGCACGTCGGCGAAGGCCGGTGCGTGTTTGTTGCCGGACTGGCAATCGACAAATACCGTGCCTACCTGCTCGACCATCCCGTAGAAATCGAGAATCCCCCGCGGATCGCAACCTAATACATCGCTGGTGCGGCGGGTGAACTCTTCTTTTATAACTGCCTGGTCGGCGAGTTTTTTCCATCCGCCGGAATGCAAGAGTTGCGCCTTTGACGCCTGGAATTTTACCGCTCGACGTTCGGCTTCCTCGACGAAACGCGTCCAAACCACGAAGGTAAAGCCGAACAACAGCACCGGCTCTTGCCAGTGACGCTGGAAAAAATCCTCGATCGAAGGCCAATCGGCCGCCAGGTCGCCGCTTGCCTGCTTTTTCATGCCGTAAACTGTTTCGGAGGCGAAATTGCCTACCCCGCGAATGGCCGCGCCACGGGCGGTGAGCGTGTCGCCCGCAGCCGCCGACTCTTGGGCGTCCAGCACCAGAAAAGGCCGGCGATGGCCGCCAAGATGCTCCTTGAGGATCGAGGCCAGGGCCCGGGCCTGGCGGAAGGCCGTGGTCTTGTCGATCAGGATCCGGCTGGGCTGCTGGCCGGTGGTCGAAGAGGAAAGCAACTCGCGAACCACCTTTTCAGGCGGCACGGCGACCAGTAAATATTGCTTGAACATCGAAACCGGCAGCGGCGGCACTTCGGACAGCATTTTCCATTCGGCGGGCGACGAGCCCAATCGCCGCAAAAACCGATCATAAGGCGGACAATGCCGGGCGATTTCCCCACATAGTCCGCCGAGGATCGCCGTCAATACAACATCCTTTTCGGCCTGTCGCATGGCGTACTGCGGACCGCGGATTAGTGCGTCTACTCGCTGTTCAATGCTCAGGGTTTGATCAAACATTTAACTATTCATCGTTTATGATTCTCGGATAAGGAATGTCGCATTTCTTCGTCAGAGCCGGGCCGTGTCGGCCCGGAAATGCCGGGGCGACACGCTCCGACTCTGATTTTTCCATGACATTCTTCTCCTGAAACTGAATTAACATTCAATTCAACTTGTTGCCGGACATCTTCCGCAACACTTCCTTTGCCACTTTGCCGTTGGCCGTTTTGGGCAATTGGGGCAGAAATTCCACATACTCGGGCACCTTGTAATTGGGCAGTTGGCCCAGACAATGGATGCGCACGTTTTCTACGGTCAACTGACCCGGTCTGTTCGTGGTCAAGTAGGCTTTGATGGCCTCGCCCCAGATTTCGTCGGGCACGCCGATCACCGCGGCTTCGACCACCTCGGGCATCTGGCTTATGACTTCCTCGATTTCTTTGGGACTGACGCGGTTGCCCATCGCCTTGATAAAATCGCGGGCCCGTTCGACGATAAAGATAAAACCATCGCGGTCGACTCGGGCCATGTCGCCTGTAAAAAGCCGGCCGTTGCGGAAAAAGCGGGCGGTTTCCTCAGCGTCGTTCCAGTAGCCCGGCGTGATGTTGTCGCCGGATGCCACGATCTCGCCGACTTCATCGCCGCCGGGCCGAACGGGCGTGCCGTCTTCCTTGAGCACTTCCAATCGCGATCCGGGCAAACCTTTGCCTATCGAACCCAGTTTTTCGTCCAATAGTTCCGGCGGCAGGTAACTCAGCCGGGCAGTGGCCTCGGTCTGCCCATACATGACGAACAATCGTACTTGGGGAAATGCGCGGCGGATCTCTTGGATAAACGGGTTTGGCAATTTGCCCCCGGCCTGCTGAAGCCAGCGCAGCGCGGGAAACGAACGCTTGGCAAAATGCGTTCGCCGCAACAAAATCTGGTAGGTCGAGGGCACACCGGCAAAGCCCGTGCATTTCTTTTCGGCCATTTCGTCCAACACTTTTTCGGGAAACATAAAGCGGTTGTTAAACACCAGCGATGCCCCGGCCATCAGATGAGTGTGCAAAAGCGACGTGCCATAACAATAATAAAGCGGCAACACCGCCATGGTGCGATCATCGGCTGCCAGCTCAAGATATTCAGTGATATCCTCCGTATTGCATTCTATATTGCGGTGAGTGACCATCACGCCCTTCGATTCGCCGGTCGATCCGGATGTGAGCATGATGGCGGCCAGATCGCGGCGCGGATCGATGGCGGGAAATTCGCATCGCTCATCAGGGCGAATTGCGGCGGTCTGCGACTCGTCTTCTATTTTGATGCCCAGGTCTTGGGTCAGCGATTCCACATGCGGCCGAAAGCGGGCCGAAACCAGCATCCGATTCATCCCCGTGTCAGAACATATCCCTTTTAGCGTGTTTTCGCCGCAATCGACGGGGAAAGGGACCGCACACAGCCCCGCGCGAATAATTCCCAGATATGCAGCCACAAAAAAAGGGCCGTTCTCGGCCCACAGCCCTACGCGGTCACCCGGGTTTAATCCGCCTTCGACAAGAAGATGCCGCGCCCAGCCATAAGCCGCCGCGCGGATTTGGCCGTGCGAAAAAACTTTATCGCCAAAGAATATGGCCGGCCGTTCCGGTTGACCGCCGGAAAGAATTTTTTCGGCAATATTGTGATCCTGTTTAGTCATGCAGGTGGAAATATTATTCTGAAACGCCTTTCGATTTGAGGATTTCCAGGATTTTCGCGGGCGAACTCATCTCCATGATGTCATCCACTTCAAAATGCTGGTTGAACTCCTGTTCCATGTACATGATCAGGTTCATGTGGCCGATAGAGTCCCAGTTGGGCACATCCTCGGGCTGCATGTCGATGGAAAAACGCTCTTTTTCCAGCCCGAAAGTCTTTTCAAACAAATTCGCCAGCCGTTCTTCCAGCATCATGTTTATTCCTTTCCGATGTCCTAGTGATTAAGGATTTGTGATTATAATGTCCCGTTCTACAGCCGTCCACTGAATCTCATTAAACCAACTCTCGGATTTCTTTTAATAATACTTCAAGCGAATCTTCCGTGCGGCGCGGCTGGATTCCGGCGGTTTGATCGGTTTTCAACAGCGGCAGCCGAGAAATATGGAAAATCAACTTCGGCCAACGCCGGGTGAAATATCGGCAAAGCCACTCGCCCGCCGATTTAGCCGCGACATACTCGTCCTGGCCGCTTTTCCGGGCGTCGATATACGTTGTCGAGGGATAGAAAATCTTTAATCCGGAAGGCACCAGAGGAGCAATCGATTCTACAATCCGGCAAAAACCCGCGACGTAGTATTCACAAAATCCGGCATATCTCTCCTGGGAAAAAGGTTCACCGGAACGCAATGAACCGATGTGCGAGGTAGCATAGTAAAACATGTGCGTAGGACGCCAATCTTGCAGCAACTCCGGCCAGTCGGACGCGGTCGAACTCGTTACATCCAGTGGAAAACTCCTGGCTTTCCCATTGCATTTTGCTATTTCGTCCTCGACGCGCTGGGCATCTTGTTTCCCCGTATTATAGGTAAAGCAAACTTCACCCCCGCCGGCGGCGATGATTTTGGCCGTTAGTTCGCCTAACCCTCTTGATCCACCGATGATCAAGGCGCGAATTTGTCTGAATTCGCCGGAGGAAACTTTTTCGGCTACTTGGGCAAAACTCGGCTGATCGACGGGCGAGGGGCGAAAAAACGTGGAAAGACGCCCATGCAATCCAAAACTATCTACTTCCAAATTAATAATGGAAAACCTCCGGTCGCCGCGACATACGCGGTAAAACATGGCCAGAGGCCGGCCGGTCTCCATAAAATTCAGATCCAGGGAGTGGAAGATCGTATTCAGGCCCGGACAATCCATGCCGGTTAGCCGCGTGGTAGCCAGAATTTCGGCTACCTGAACGGGAGGCATCATGCCGGCCATTCGCGGAAACATGGCCAGGAGTTCGGCCGGATTAAGATACAATTGCGCCACGCCCTGAGCTTGGGACGCCTCGGCAAACGATAACTCCCGGCATGATGCGGCGGCAATTTTATCGGGCAAGGATGGCAAATCGCATGGGATGTTTTCCCCGGCAAGGAATTGGCCGAGTACATGGCATTCTTTGCCCGCCGATTGTATTTCGAAACCGGCCTCGTCCGCGGTAATTATTTCCATGCGAAACGGCTTGCCCACCGGCAGAGGATGGTTAAACACGGCCTTTAGATGCCTAAGCGCCAGTGGCGATGAACGCCTTTCGAGCAACCGCTCCAAGGCATAAAGCACGAGGTGCGCTCCATGCACCACCGGGCAGCCGAATAGGAGCCGGCGGCTGTAAACGGGATCCAAATGAAGAGGATTATAATCGCCGGATAGTGAAGCGAAACGGCGTTGATCTGCCAGATCAAAACACTTAATGTGCATCAAAACTCAGCAAGGTAACCAGATCATGGGCCCCCACCACCGCTTGAGCGCTGTAAATGCCCGTCGGTTGTTCATAGCGCGAGAAGGGCAATACTATGTTGCCAAATTGGAAAAGAGTGAAGTTATACAGGTCTTTCTTATAAGTCGCAGTCCGATTCCAGGAGTCGCCGTCCCTACTTATATAAAGTGAACACTCTCGCGATGGGCAGACCGGATTGGGTTCCACGCAAGTGGAGATGGCATGCACCGGTCCGAAGGAAGCGCTAAAATGCGAACTCCCTTCCACTTCCAGCAGTTTGGTGATTTGGCCGCTTTGTTTATCCAGCCTGACGATATAATTCCGGCTCCGATCCGAATCAGTCCCATATAGCAAACAATCAGGCTTGATTATCGCTCCCACGGCGCGAGAGAGTTGATTGCCGCGGGTGAGCCAGTCGAATGTTCTCAAATCTTTCGACAATGCGCCGATGCCCGGTTGATGATCGAAATCGCCGACCATGACCCAATAGTGATTAGCCCAGGGATCTAAACAGATATTATGCACGTGCCGAATGTCGCCGGCGGGAAAACGATGGCCCACATGCCATGAGTTTCCTCTATCTTCGGAAACATAAATGAAGACTTCCGACGATTCAAGACCACTGCCGTATTCACCGAAAATGAGCCGGGAACCGTCGACGGCGAAATTCAGCGGCCGAGAACCGCGAGCAATGGTAAAAATACGCTTCATCTCGATTTCACCGCGCTCGACTCTATAAAGTCCATCGCTGGCCACTGCCACGCGGCTGCCATCGTCAAGCACCTGGAATGCGGCGATGTAATGGCGCAACAAACGAGCAATAAGACTTGACCGCGCAGCGAACGACATCCAGCCCGCCGCAGGTACGCGGCAGTCTAGCTGCCAGGTGGCGCCCCAATCGTCGGAGCGATAAATGTCATATTTACGGGAAATATAACATCTGCCGACGGAAGTAATAAACAGAGCGCGGCCGGTCGTTTGCCGGATTACTTTCGCTTTTGAGTTATAATCAGTTGCCAATTAAATACTCGAACTCGTCAAGCTTACTCCATAGTAAGGATAATGCGACTTTTTGTTGCGTTCCATGAAATAATCATAGACTTCGCCGGAATGCGCCCAATCCACGGTCATTCCGCTGATTCTGCCTTCGTGCAAAATTCCCTCCCTAACCAGGTCGCGACGCACTTTGCGGTTGCAGCAATAAAACATTCCATACTCGGGCCGCCGTTGCCGGACAACGTGTATTTCGTCTTGTCCATCGATGCGAATGGAATAGCGGCGTTTTTCGAAGAAATTTTTGATCTGCCATTCGGTATCGCGTATTTCTTCCGGAACATGGATCACCGTCAACGAATGCCAAAGCGGCGCACCCAGACCAAGGACCAAACCATTGTGTAAACAAAAGCGATAGTATGCGGAATCGACGCCGTGCGGGAGAGGATCACGAGAGTTAAGGTTATCGCGTAACAGTTCATCTGCGAGAGGGCCGCTGGCCGCAAGCGGATTGTAGGGATGGCGGCTGCGGAGCACGCCCTTTTGCCTCCAAAAAAGCTCGTTTGCCATGCCTACGATGCAAGGAGTCCGCTGGGGATCGTAGGAAATAACCAAGGCGGCCCGTTCGGCATAAGAGCGGAAAGTGTCGTCGGCCTGGTATTGCGGATTGGTGGGCATCAACAGCGTTCCCGTGGGGCCGAGCAGTTCCAACAGGTCGTCCAAAAGTGTTTTCGCGGTTGCCAAAAAAGAAATGCCTTGTGATGATTCCTTTCCGGGTTCCAGCAGTGAAAGATTAGTCACCGAGGTATGCGCCATTACCAGGGCGCCATCTATAACGCCTATCTCTCGCAGATAATCGCGCAGTTCCGCGTTTTCTGCGACCCGAACCGGTTGTTTCGATCTGCTCTGCATTTTTTTAACCGCGCTTTGCAACCAAGGCGATCTCCAATAGATCTGTCGCGACAAAAGTTCAGCGGCCAGCAACACCCCGTCCGTGCAAACCTCGGAAATCCGCCTTTTCCTGCGATTCATGTTGTTCAATTGCACTTTTTTGACGGCTGTTGGCGGCGGAATAACAATCTCACTGGAAATATTGCGTGTCAGAGAAAAATCCAGACTAGCTTTTTATGTTCGCTATAAACCTGCCAAATTATTTTCAATTTCCAACCTTACATACCCCGGTTGCATTCGAATCACTGCTTGGACACTTTGCGAATAAGCTCCGCCACCCGGCACAGATCGGATTCCTTCAAATTTGATCCGCTGGGCAAGCACAATCCGCGTCGGAACAGATCGGACGAAACCTGGCCGCCGCGAATACGGCATGAAGTGAACACAGGCTGCATGTGCATGGGCTTCCAAAGCGGGCGGGACTCGATATTTTCCGTTTCCAGAGCAAGGCGAATAGTCTCGCGGTCGGCGCCGAACAATTGTTCATTAACGGTAATGCAAGTCAACCACCTGGTGGAACAAGCGTTAGGCAGCTCCGGCATGAATTCGATTCCCGGTAGATCGCCCAAGGCCTTTTGGTAATAGGCGAAATTCGTCCGCCGCTGCTTGACCCGGTCCTGCAACACTTGTAACTGACCCCGTCCCACGGCTGCGAGCAAATTGCTCATTCGGTAATTGTAACCGATTTGCGAATGTTCATAATGCGGTGCGGGATCGCGGGCTTGAGTCGCCAAAAACCGTGCGCGTTGTATCCAATCTTTACGGCGTGAAACCATCATGCCTCCGCCGCTGGTGGTGATGATTTTGTTTCCATTAAAGGAAAAACAAGCGATTTCACCGAAAGATCCGGCGGGTTGACCGTGATAAAAGGCCCCCAGTGCTTCGGCAGCGTCCTCGATAAGCGGAATTTCATGCTGCCGGCAGATCTCCTGGATCGGCTCATAATCGGCGCATTGTCCGTATAAATCCACGGCAATTACGGCCTTCGGGCGTACACCGCGTTGCAGAGACGCTTCGATTTCTTCGGAAAGCAAGGCGGGATCCATATTCCAACTTTGCCTGTCAGAGTCGATAAAGACCGGCTTTGCACCCACGTATGTTATCGCGTTCGCCGTGGCTGCGAAAGTCAGCGCGGACGTCAATACCTCATCCCCCGGCCCAACGCCCAAAATGATTAACGCCAGATGCAGGGCAGCCGTGCCGCTGATCAAGGCAGCGGCGTCGGGAGCGCCGACTTTTTCGGCGAATTCGCGTTCGAAGGCCTCGACATGGGGACCAAGAGGGGCAATCCAATTGGAATCGAAGGCTTCGAGCAGCAACTGCCGCTCTTTGTCGGACATGTGCGGAGTTGAGAGATACATGCGATTCATAATGATATACTTTCAGGCGCGATACTCGGGAAACCAACCGCTTCGGGGTCGCCAGGATTTATCGCCTTGTTGTTCCCAGCGGCGGCGTTGATCGATCAACCGAGCATAGGCCAGAGGATCGTGAATTTTTTTACCCACATGGAAAGGCGTGCTTCCCGATGGTGCAAAAGATTTCTTATAGCGGAAAATTCCGTCATCGCCCTGATAGCCTCCTCCCAGAACATACGCCTGCTTGCCTGACTCGCGAGCCCAGAGAATGACCTCGTGTTTCAGCAGATCATTAGGCCGTTGCAAAAAGGCATCGGGGAGTGTTCCGCCCAGAAAAGAATAAACATGCCTGGCCGAAATCAGCACCAATTCGGTGGAGACCATGCGACTTTCCTGGAAGATATGAAAAAAAGCGAACTGACCCGCGAGGTCCCGTACAATACTCTCGAAAAAAACGCGAGGAAAGAAGTACGAGGCTTCTGCGTCACGGAGAGTCATGACCGTGTGGTATATTGCCAAAAACTCATCGAGCCGCTGGCCCGCAACGTCGATTTCGAACCTCAGCCCCGACTCTCGGGCGCGTTTCACATTTTTGCGAACCTTATGCTCATAATCCATCCACAAGTCGTCCGGAGTAGGATCGAGGCTGCGGATGATATTCGATTGTTTTGATTCGTTTTCGCCATTGAAAGTCAGGATTTGATGCGGAAAGAGCGATAATCGAACGAATGACGATACAACATTCTGCGAAGTGCACCATTTTTCGAACCGGCTCCAAAACTCGCCAGCCTCCACGGCGGTCAAGTTCCAGGCAAAGGCCCCGCCATAACCGTAAGGACTGATCAAATCCCACGCCGTTTCACCAGATTCCACCCAAGGCTCCGCGGCCAGGGGACGCAAAAGGAATGGATATAAAACGCAACCACTGGGCATTTGTCCGATTGCACAAAGCGAGCGCTGGTTGCCACTGGCAAAGAGACGAACATAATCAGGATGGGCGAATACCTCGCGATCCGGCCACATCCGCCAATAGTCGCACCATCGCGATTTCTGATCGGGTACAGCGCTATCAAGAATAAGGAAGTGGAAATTACTCACGTGACTGTTTAGTTTTTATCGGCAATTCCTCCCTCGCCCTAGCCCTCTCCCAGAGGGAATGGGGACTTTTAGGATGGATCGTTAGTTTCAATTCGTGCAAGCCGCTCCCTCATCGATTCCAGATTGGCCTCCATGCGGTAGCTTCGAGCGACCAACCGCGCTTGAGTTCCTGAAATAGGCGCGTTGTCGGCTGCTAAAAGGAATACGTTGCGCCCAGGATCGAGACGAGATAAAAGTGCGGTCAAACCCGGCGCCTCAAGGGCTTCGGGTTGAGTGAGGCGATACCATTTCGTTCCCAAGCGGCCTATGTTGTACGAGCGTCCGCCTGCCCAAACTCCGAATTTCGAAAAACCATATTCCCGCTGACAAGCTTCGGCTTGGGGGTAATCGCTGAGCACGACAGGGACTTCGTCGCCGGGGATCAAGGGAATAGTGCGCCACGCGGCGGTGGATATGCGTTGGAATCCCAGCCGTTCGTACCAGGCGAGAGGAATCGCGTTATCCGCGAACACATCCAAAACGATTTCCCGCCGGTTTTCCGCTCCAGCAAACGTTACGGCTTTGGCCAGCAATCGACTTGCCAATCCTTGCGAGCGGAAAGCCGGCCGGACAACAATGTAGTTTAAAAACAGCTTGTCGGGAGAGCGGCGCAACTGGGCGCAGGCGGCAAATTCATCATCCGCAAAGGCCGCGCTGAAATGTTCGTCGCCGCCCTGGCTTTGCACGGCGATCTGTCGGGCTACATATTTTGTTATGCCTTCGCACCCATAAATGCACAATTCCAAAACCTCCGCATCGAAAGGTTCGCGCACCGCCGTCACGATAGACTCGGAGTGAACCGGAGCAGCCGGGAAAAATCGAAAAACCTTATTCATTGATGGTTGGTGCGGCAAGCGCCGTGTTTTCGTTCCTGGTCGAGATCCAGCATCGTGGCAGTGGCATCCACCACGACCCCCTGCCGACGGAATACC
>JBEKSO010000045.1:0-14778 GCA_049516935.1 Thermoguttaceae bacterium | reverse complement strand
GGGTCACGGTTTTGAGGGTTTGCAGGCATCCTGCCAGGGCGTCGGGCGTATGGGCGAAATCGACAAACACACTAAACGGCTGGCCGCATTCGATCCGCTCCAGCCGGCCGGGCACGTGATGGGCCGCCTCCAGGCTGCGAACGATCCGCGGCAACTCGATGCCGTAAGCCAGCCCAACCGCCGTAGCAGTCAGGCAGTTGTAAATATGATGCCTGCCGATCATCTGAGTTTGCACCGGCATGGTGTCGCTGCCGGCGGTGATTAGGAAAGTCTGCACGCTGGGGAATTGTTCGATGGGCGTGCCCGTGATTTCGGCGGGCGAATCTATGCCCACAGTCAGCGCCGGACCGTTGATCTGCCGCAAATATCCGGCCGAAAGCGGATCGTCGACGTTGAGGACCACGAAGGCCTCGTCGCGAAGATGATCGAACAAGCGGCAGCCGGCCGGCCGGTAGTCTTTGGTCATTGCATTGCCATAAAGGTGGTCGCGGGTGACGTTTGTCACGCAGGCGGCGTCGTAACTTACGCCGGCCACGCGCGATTGCGCCAATGCCCGGTTGGATACATTCATCACCGCATGAGAGCAGCCGTTGCGCACCATGCGTGCAAGCAGCGTTGCCAATCGATCCGCTTGCGGCGTGGCCTCGGCGGCGTACTCAACGTCTTCGCCGTCAAAATATCCCAGCGTGCTTAGCAACCCGACTTTATGTCCCGCATGGGCCAGCACTCCGGCAATCAGGCAACTGGTAGTCGTTTTGCCGTTTCTGCCTGTCACGCCTATGATCTTGAGCTGGTCGCTCAGTTTTCGCAGGCTTTCAAGATGTCCCAAACCGGGACAGACTTGCATGATTCGAGGCCTCCTTGCCAAGTGCTTCGCACATTCCCTGTGCGATACGGCACACGGAGTGTGCCGTCTACATTAGGTATTAAATCTATGCTGTTAAATGATAAGCACGCTAATTTAGAGAAACGGCATCCTGCCGTGTTCAGTGGCCGGATTGTCTCGATTTTCGCACTTATGTCAAGGCGGAAATCCAAGCATATACATCTTTGGACTGGACAAAATCGGTATTTTAGGCGAAGATAAATTTCGTTTTACTGGATATAAACCATGCCTTACAGCGATTTTGACCTGGAAACTCTGGCCCAATACTTGCATCTCACCCCGCAGCAGGTGATCAAGCTGGCGGAGCGCGGTCATCTGCCGGGGCGGAAGATCGGCGGCGAATGGAAGTTTGCCAGGCCCGACATCCACCAGTGGTTCGAAAACCGCATCGGACTGTCGGACGAAGAGGAATTGGTCCGGGTCGAAAGCGTGTTGCAACAATCCGCGCCTCTGGAAAATGAAGGGGAAATCCGCATATCCGAATTATTGCCGGTCGAGGCCATTGCCGTCCCCTTATTCGCCAGAACACGGAGTGCCGTGATCGACGGGATGGTCGATCTGGCGGCGGGCACGGGATGGCTGTGGGATCCGAAGGCCATGGCCGACGCCGTCCGTTCCCGCGAAGAAATGCACCCCACCGCCCTGGAAAACGGGGTGGCCTTGATGCATCCCCGCCGGCCGATGCCCAAGATACTTGCCCAACCGTTTCTGGCCTTGGGCTGCACATTAAGCGGCATACCCTTCGGCAGCGATTGCCCGCTGACCGATGTTTTTTTCCTGATCTGTTCGGCCGACGACCGCGGCCATCTGCATACCCTTGCCCGATTAAGCCGCCTGCTGACAATACCCGGCCTGTTAAATCAATTGCGCCAGGTGCAGGATGCTAAAATGGCCCATCAGTTGATCGTGGAAGCCGAGGAAAAATTATAGGGGGCTTCAGCTCGCCTTGGCCGAAGCGGTTTGAATCTGCTCTAGGGATCGACCCAGTTTTTTGCGCTGCTGACGGTCGGGCGATATGGCCGATTCGTTCATCAATGCGGCCGGGCTGTTTCGCACCTGTTCCAAAAGGCGGCGGCCGATGTCCTCGCCTTGGGCCGGCGTGCCGATGTCGTTCACGGCGTCAGAGACCCCCAACAGCACTGCCGAACGCACTCCATCGCGTATCCAAGTGAAAAAATTCATGACTTCCGTCTCCTTAAGTTTTTTGGCACTTTTGAAAGGGAGCGGAAGAATATCAGGAGATGGTTTTCCTGTCCAGACGATCTAGCCTGGATTATCCATGAATTAACACTAGCCCGAAGCGCAAGCGAGGGATGGCAAACAGGTTACCATCGCTTGCGCTTCGAGCTGGTGTTTTATATTCTGCATGAGGTCCCGCCTATTAATAATTTAGAGTAAGTCAGACTGGGAAACCACGAAATAGTGAAAATAGCAAAAATAGCAAAGCCAGGGGAGTTTTGTCTTTAATGCCCAAAGTATTTACAATATAACTTTTCCCCTGACCTCTAACGGACCTGCAACGGATGACCATAGATCGATCGCACAGATTAGGCCAGGGAAATATCACCCGGTTGCTGGCAACCTTTTCCATCCCGGCCATCGTCGGGCTGCTGGCCCAGGCCCTGTATTACGTGGTCGATCGGATCTTCATCGGCTGGGCCCTGGAATCCGAGGGAATTGCCGGCATCACGGTTTGCTTTCCCTTCATGCTCATCATCATGGCCTTCGCTTTGTTGATCGGGCTTGGGGCTACCGCGCTTATCTCCATCCGCCTGGGCGAACAAAGAAAGGCCGAGGCCGAATTGGTGCTGGGCAACGCCGCGGTGCTGCTGGCTGTGGCATCGGTTGGAGTTACCGCCGCCGGATTGGCGCTCTTGGATCGGCTGCTGATTCTGTTCGGCGCCAGTGAAGTTGTCTTGCCCTACGCCCACGACTATATGCAGATCATCGCCCTGGGCACGGTTTGTCAGATGTTTGGTTATGGGCTGAACGCCCCCATACGCGGCGAGGGAAATCCGCGGATCGCCATGTTCACCCTGCTGATCGGCGTATTGCTGAATGTAATTCTGGCCCCGATCTTAATCTTCAGTTTTGGCTGGGGCATGCGCGGGGCCGGGCTGGCCACAGTGATCTCGCAAGGGGTGTCCGCCGTTTGGGTGATCGCCTATTTTCTCCGCGGCGGCAGTCTTTTGAAGATCCGTTGGAAAAATTTGCGCCTGAAAAAATCGATATGTTTCCAAATCATGGCCATCGGCTCCTCGCCCTTTGCCATACAAATATCCGCCGCGGTGATGCAAAGTGTTCTTAACCGCCAACTGGACCGGTACGGGGGCGACGAAGCCATCGCGGCCTGGGGCATCATCTGGGCAGTGGTGATGATGTTTTTTATGCCCATGTTCGGCATCAATCAAGGTGCGCAGCCGATTATGGGCTACAACTACGGAGCGGGCGAGTTTGCCCGCGTCAAAAAGGCCTTGAAAACCGCGGTACTGGCCGCATCGGCCATTGCATTTTTCGGTTTTTTAATCATGATGTTGGCCCCCGCGCTAGTCGTCCGGCTTTTTAATCCCGGCGACGTGCCCTTGCAGGTGTTGACCGTGCATGCCATGCGGATTTGCGTGCTCATGATGCCCCTGGTCGGGTTTCAGGTGGTCAGCACGGGATATTTTATTGCAGTAGGAAAACCACGGGAGTCGATGCTGGTCAGTCTTTCCCGGCAAATACTGTTCTTGATTCCCGCCGTTTTAATCTTGCCCAATTTCTTGGGTTTAAACGGCGTTTGGGCGGCGATCCCCACCGCCGACCTGAGTTCATCACTGTTGACCGGCGTTCTTCTCTTCTTGGAATTGCGACGCTTGGGAAATAGCGGACGGGGAAATACGGACGCGGGATAAAGAAGTGTGTCTTTATTTAGGGAATAGTGTCTTTATTTAGCCCCCGGTGAACACACCGGGGGTTTGTGTTGCGCGCGACCACTGGTCGCGGCTTTACATGAGGTCACGGCTTTACAGATGGTGGGCATCTTCACATATTAAAACCCCGCGCCTCGAGAATGAGTTTTTGTTTGCGTTCATTTAGCCCCAGTTCCAGGCCGACGGGATATTGGTGTGGATTGACGAAGCGTTTGATTCCGCCGTGGAAAGCGGCCAGTTGTTGCCCGGTTCGCTGGCGGATGATTGCCAATGCCGGAGATTGATAAACTTTTTGTCCGCGCCGCAGGATCGGCACTAATAGATCTTCGCAGGCGGCGTCTATGGGCATTACCTTGCGGCGCGTTACATCGAAGGGATCGACCATCGTGCAATCGCCTTCGACGGGGTGGTTCTCGTCGAAAATCACGTCGCCCGCGCACTCGCCGTCGCGGCGATAGCGCCGCACTTGCAAGACGCCGGGATTGGAAATCTTTGCGGCCTGCTCTGAGAGTTTTATTTTAGGTTCCCAAGGGCCGTCGGCTCGCCGAATGCCCGAGAGTTTATACACGCCGCCCAGGGCCGGGTCGTCATGCCCGGTGACGAGCCTTGTTCCCACGCCCCAGGCATCGATCTTAGCCCCCTGCTCTTTCAGGCTGACGATGATGTTTTCGTCCAGATCGTTCGAGGCTAGTATGACTGCGTTGGGAAAGCCGGCGTCGTCGAGTATCTCGCGGGCCTGGATGCTCAGCCAGGCCAGGTCGCCCGAGTCGAGCCGGATGCCGATCATTTCATGCCCCAGTCTGCGCAGCTCTTGCCCTATCACGGTTGCGTTGCGCACTCCCTGCAAGGTGTCGTAGGTATCGACCAGGAAAATGCAGTTATTGGGCATGGCCTGGGCGAATGTTCGAAAGGCCGTCAGTTCGTCGTCGAAGCACATAACCCAGCTATGCGCGATGGTTCCCTTGACCGGGATGCCGAAAATGCGACCGGCAAGCACGTTCGAGGTGGCCTGGCAGCCGCCGATGTATGCCGCCCGGGCGGCCGACAGCGCCCCGTCGATGCCCTGGGCGCGGCGCAGCCCGAATTCTATGACCTGATCGCCCGCGGCGGCCATTACCACGCGCGCGGCCTTGGTGGCGATAAGCGTCTGGAAGTTGATGATGTTCAGCATGGCCGATTCCAGGAGTTGAGCCTGGACGAGCGGGCCTTTTACCCGTAAAAGCGGCTCGTTCGGAAACACGGCCGTACCCTCGGGCACGGCGTCCACGTCGCAGAGCAATTGCATGTGGCTTAGATATTCGAGAAACGCTCGGTCGAAGAGCGGTTTATCGTCGTTGCCCCGTAGCGTGGAAAGGCACTCCAATTCGGCCTGATCGAAATGCAGATTTTCCAGATATTCGATGGCCGTTGCCAGGCCGGCCGCAATGGTAAATCCGCCGCGAAAGGGATTCTGCCGGAAAAAAAGATGGAATACCGCCTCGAGGTCTTTCTTATCGGTCTTCCAATAGCCATAGGCCATGGTCATTTGATACAAATCGGTCAGCAGTCCCAGCGAGGGTTTATAAAGCTCGGCCAGCGTATTCATGATTTTTTTGCCTCCTGATGGTCTTGGTGTAATACTAGACTTTTGCATAAGTTCAGTCGATGGCCCCCTATCGGCGGAGGAGGTTCCGAGGTATAAAAAAGAGATAATAGAGTCTTGTTTGATGTTTTATCGCGTTTTGCCTGCATGCTTTTTTATTGCAAATTGTCAATTGCAAATTTCAAATTGCAAATTGAACAAACATAACCAGTTGCGCGATTTATCGTTGCATTTCCAACTTCGAAACTTTTAACGGAAAACTGACAACAGCAAACTGCTAACCGAAAACTTTATCACATGAACGGGCAATTTGATAATCTCATCGCCAAACTTCAAAAAAACGTCGCCCAGGTCGTGCTGGGCAAGGACGAAGTCATTCGCCTGGCCGTCGCGGCCCTGTTGGCGGGCGAACACGTGCTTTTAGAAGACGTGCCGGGCGTGGGCAAAACCTTGACCGGCAAGGCCATGGCGCGGAGCGTATCGGGCGAGTTCCGCCGCATCCAATTCACTCCGGATCTGCTTCCCACCGACATCACCGGCAGCAGCGTGTTTAACAGCCGCACGCAGGAATTCACTTTCAACCGCGGCCCGATCTTCGCCAATATCGTGCTGGCCGACGAAATCAATCGGGCAACGCCGCGGACCCAAAGCGCCCTGTTGGAAGCCATGAGCGAGCGGCAAGTATCGATCGACGGCCTGACCCACCCGCTTCCCAGGCCGTTCATGGTCATTGCCACGCAAAACCCGGCCGAGTTCGAGGGCACTTATCCCCTGCCCGAAAGCCAACTCGACCGTTTCCTGCTGCGAATTCCCATGGGTTATCCCGCCCGGGAAATCGAACTGCGAGTGCTCAGCAGCCATCGCGAGGGCGAACCGGTCGATAGCCTTCAGCCGGTGTTGACCTGCGAGCAAATCGTGTCGCTGCAAGGCGACGTGCGGCATGTCAAGGTCGATGATTCCATCAACCATTATGTGTTGGACATAGTTGAGGCTACACGGCGGTGCGAGGATTTGCACGTGGGCGCCAGCCCGCGCGGGGCCTTGGCTTTGTACCGCGCGGCCCAGGCTTCGGCCCTGGTGGCCGGGCGGAGTTACGTCGTGCCCGACGACGTTAAATCGCTGGCCATACCGGTGCTGGCACATCGGGTAATAAGCAAAGGCTATCTGCACGGCGGCCAGCGCGAGGCAGTCGAGGCCCTGATCCAGCGGCTCGTGGACGAGGTTACCGTGCCGGGATAACATTTGTTGGATTGATAATCGCAAATTTCAAATTGCAAATTGCAAATTGAACAATGATAATCACTTGCGTTCTTTATGCATTAAGGCGTTTAAGTCTTGTTCAATTTGCAATTTGCATTTTGCAATTGCTCAATTTGCAATAAAATACGTGTGCAAAATACGCACAAATCCCAAACAAAAACTCTATTCCCATGTCCCGTCGTCCGCACACCACTATCTGCCGCGAGGGTTGGTATTACTTGCTGGTCACGGCGATAGTCTTTATTGGCGCGATGGTCAAGGAGGTGAACCTGCTTTTGT
Source organism: Thermoguttaceae bacterium (assembly GCA_049516935.1). Lineage (GTDB taxonomy): Bacteria > Planctomycetota > Planctomycetia > Pirellulales > Thermoguttaceae > JBEKIK01. The sequence goes on along the minus strand of JBEKSO010000045.1, from coordinate 7,859 downwards.
TGCTCTCCGGGATGATGATGGGATTGTTGCTCTTTCATTGGCAGGTGCTTTTCGTTTCGCTTAGCGGCATGAAACTCGAGCGCAAGGCCCCGCAGGCCGTGTGCGCCGGAGACCTGCTGGCCGTCAGTTTGCAATTGAGCAATACCCGCTCTCACTTCGGCAGTTGGGCGGTCGCTGTTGAAGAGCAGATCGAGCGCGAGCCGGGCCCGCCGGGCTTGAATCACGGTTACAACTATCAGCACAGACATAACCACGATAAGCCGATCACGACGGGGGTGCTTTTTCCTTATATTCCGGCGGGCGCGGAACGCACTGGCACATATCGCGGCCGGCTGGCCCAGCGCGGGCGTTATCGGCTGGGGCCGATGCGGATTTCCACGCGATTTCCCTTTGGGCTTTTTTCCCGCAAGTTCACAGTAGGCCAGAGCGAGACGATTTATGTATATCCGCGCCTGGGCCGGCTTACTCGGCGCTGGCTCGCCCGGCATCGGCAGGCATTAGCCGGGGCCGACCGGCGACAACGCCGGCCCGGGCCTGAAGGCGATTTTTACGGCGTCCGCGAATGGCGCAGCGGCGATAGCCTGCGCCTGATGCATTGGCGCAGCTCCGCGCGGACCGGCAAATTCGTGGTCCGCCAATTCGAACAGCCCCACAACCGCGACGCGGCCATTTTGTTAGACCTATGGCTGCCCGAACGACCCTCGGACGCGCAACTCGATAACGTGGAACTGGCGATCAGTTTTGCCGCCACGGTCCTGGCCGATTTAGGCCGCCAGGGCGGCGGCAAGGTGCATTTGGGCGTGTTCGACGGGAAACCATTGTGCCTGGGCGGCCCGGCCTCGGCCGCCCTGCTGCAAGATATGATGAAAACTCTTGCCGTGCTCGCCGCCCAGAGCCAGGATCGCCTTCCGGAGCTTATCGAACACGTATTGGGCGAGATCGCTTCGGGCACGGAGATCGTTCTCATCTCGACGCGCCCGGTCGATTTAACCGACGGGAAGCGGTTTGCCGCCGTTTGCTCTAACCCGGCGCTGCATGTCGCCGCCAGGCGTGTACGCTGTATCGACGCTTCGAGCGATGAATTGGAGGAGTTTTTTATTACGGAATGAGATGGAAACAAATGAAAAAACCTCCCGGCACTTTTTCCCATCGGAGCCGGGCCGTGTCGGCCCGGAAATACCGGGGCGACACGCCCCGGCTCTGACAATCGAATAAATTAATAATTTAACTGCCCTATCCCCTGACGATGAACCTTCAACGCCTGCTGCAAATCACGATGGCGACCATAGCCGCCCTGGGGACTTTGCTCTTGGGCATGGGCCAGCGCGAGTTGGTTTTGCCGCTGGTCATGATTCTGGCGGCGGGCGCCTCGGTGTGGCTTACCGACATTACCGGATGGCTGCGCTTGAATCGGACGCTGGCGAATATCGCCATGCTGTTGGCCGCGGTGGTTTCGATGCGCGAATTGATAATATATCGCGGGGGGATACAAGGAGAAATACAGGCCGTGGGTTTTGCCCGCCTGCTGATTTACCTGCAAATCATCGTGCTATTTCAAAAAAAGGATGCGCGGAGCTACTGGCTTTTGATCATGCTCAGTTTGTTGCAGGTGGTCGTGGCGGCATTGTTCAGCCAGGGCATCGTTTTCGGCTTGATGCTGATGATATACATGCTGATAGCCTCGCTGGGGTTGACGCTGTTGCTGTTCCAGAGGCAATGGGAGGAGTTCTTCCAGGGCGAAGAACCGGCGCCGGCCGCCGCCCCCGGGCGCTGGCCCCTGGCCGGCCAGAAGTCCGATTTTCCCGCCGCCAGCGCGGGCGGCATCGGCCTTGGGCTGGGCCGCGAGCTTTACTCCCGGCTTGCGGGCATAGGCATGCGGACCGTGGGAGTGACGGTGCTTCTGTTTATTTTTCTTCCCCGCTTTGGTCAATTGGGCTGGATCGGCGCGATCCTTCAGACCAAGCAAACCGTGGGATTCAGCGACAAGGTCGATCTGGGCGAATTCGGCCAGATTATCGAAAATCCCGGGGAAGTCATGCGAATCCGCTTTTATGACCAGGATAACGGCGCCCCTTATGACGTTCGCGGCGCTATTTATTTGCGCGGGGCCGTGCTGCTGAATTACAAACTGGGACAATGGAGCGTGGGCTGGCCGGCATACGCCATGGGGACTACGACCTTGGAGCGCAATCGCAAGGATCCCTTGCCCGAGCATCTCATCCGGCAGGAGTGCATCATCGAAGGCCTGGATCGGCCGGAGCTGTTTTACGTCGCTCCCTACGTGCCCATCAAGTCGGATATCTACATTACCGTGGATGAAACGCTGCTGAGGCTTTTACGGTCGGAGTATTTGCGCAGCCAGCGATTCAGATATGTATTGGGCACGACCGCGATTGTCGACGGCCGCCAACAGCCCTTGGCGCCCCCCTGGCGCGGCGAGGATTATGACGCGGCCTTGCGAATGCCGGAGACTGACGAGACAACCGACTTGCCCAATCTCGCTCGCCTGGCCCAAAATTGGATCGATGAGTCGAAGCTGCCCAGCGAGGATCGTGCCGGCCGGGCGCGGTACCTGGAGCGGAAACTGTCCGCCTCGGGCCTGTTCAGTTACAGCCTGGAAAGTCAAAATCGCGACTCCGCCATGGATCCCATCGAAGATTTCGTGACCAATCATCGCGCGGGCCATTGCGAATTTTTCGCCACCGCGCTGACTCTGATGCTCCGCAGCCAGCAGATACCCGCGCGGATGGTGGTCGGTTATCGCACCGATGAATGGAACGAGATCGGCCAATGTTACCAGGTCCGCCAGTTGCACGCGCACACCTGGGTGGAATGCTACCTGCGCCCCAGTCAGATTCCGCGGGAATTACTGCACGGCGAAGGTTTCTGGCGTTGGTCGGACTACGGAGGCTGGTTGCAGTTGGATCCCACTCCGGAAAGCGTGGTAAAATCCCAGAGCAGTTGGTTCAGCCCGATCGGCAAAACCTTGCAATGGTTCGATTCCGCCTGGTCGTATTACGTGGTGGAGTTGAATTACGAACGGCAGCGAAACGCAATTTTTCAGCCCATAGTGCGGGCCTGCACGTTTTTATATAAATCGATTTCCGACGCCCAAGCTTGGCGCAACTTATTTACGCGCATCGGCAATGCCCTGCGCCTCAGCGGCTTGCCCGGGGCGATTGCCTGGGGATTGCTGGTCGCGACAAGTCTGGCCGGATCGGCCTTGCTGGCCATTTCCGGTTGGATCGCCTGGCGCCTGGCCGATAAATTGTGGCGGCGACTCTCCGGCCGCCAGCCCAAAAGCCGGCATGGACCGCAAATCGAAGTCGAATTCTATCGCCGCCTGGAAGGATTGTTGGCCAAGCGCGGCCTAGTGCGCCGCGCCGCAGAAACCCAGCGCGAATTCGCCAACTTCGCCGGGTCCGCCCTGGCTGTCGGATCAGGCGAATCCGGCTTACAATTAATGCCCCTTTCTGTGGCCGAGGCATTTTATAAAGTCCGTTTCGGCCGGCTCCCCCTGGACAACACCCAATCCGAGGCGGTAGAACAAGCGCTGGCACGAATCGCCGCTTGCGACGTTGCCAGGGCCTAGCCCATCGCATTTTTGATTGTATTTTTTTATTGCAAATTGGAAATTGCAAAATGCAAATTGCAAATTGAACTAACATTAACACTTTTTCCTTGTTCCACGCTCCGGCGTAGAAATGGGTAAATTTGCATTTTACAATTTGCAATCAATATTAAATTATCTCCGCGGAGAATCCCGCCATGAAAATCGGACTTGTCGGATACCAAGGCTCGGGCAAGAGCACGTTGTTTCATTGGCTGACGGGCGTCCCTCCCGATCCGGCCCTCTCGCACACCGGGCAAAGCGGGATGGCCCCGATTCCCGACCCCCGACTGCAACAACTCGCCAATCTGTACCATTCCAAAAAAATCACCATAGCGAACATCGAAATCGTCGATACTCCCGGCCTAAGCCGCAAACACGAAGGCAACGCCGCACGCATGGCCATGATCCGCGAGGCCGATAGCCTGGTTTTCGTGGCGGCGGCCTTCGCCAACACCGATCCCCTGGCCGATCTCCGCTCCTTCGACGAGGACCTGCTCTTGGCCGACATGGAAATCCTTTCCGGCCGCATCCATCGCGTGCAAGAATCGCTGAAAAAACCCATCCCCCGCCAGGAACATCAGGTCTTGGAACACGAACTCAACGTGCTGAAAATCCTGCTGGCGGCCTTGGAGTCGGGCAAAGCGCTGGCCGAGATTCACATGACCGATGAACAGCGCACGGTGACCCGCGCTTTCCGGCTGTTCTGCGAAAAGACTCGGGTGGTGATTGTAAACACGGCCGATGACGAACAGCATCCCGAGCGGTTCACCCAGTGGTCGACCCAGGCCGTGCCGGTGCTGGCCATTCCCGCCGGCCTGGAATTGGAGCTCTCGAAGATGACGCCCGGGGACCGCGCCGAGTTCGAAAAGGAAATGGGCCTGGTGGGCACGGACCGCGATCATCTGATCCGCACTCTATTAAAATATTCCGGCCAGATTACCTTTTTCACCGCCGGCGAAAAAGAAGTCCGTACTTGGCTCATCCGCCAAGGCGGCACGGCAATTGAGGCCGCCGACGGCATCCACAGCGACCTTGCCCGGGGTTTTATACGGGCGGAAGTAATGTCCGTCGGCGATCTATTGCGCCTGGGCAGCGAACGCGAAATCAAGGCCCAGCATCTGATGCGCCAGGAGCACAAGGATTATGTGGTCAAAGAGGACGATATTGTTTTTATCCGATTTAGCGTGTAGGCTGAAGGCCAGAGGCTGGAGGCTAGAGGTCACAACTTTATATTTATGGAGAATATCTAAAATGAGAGATCACACAAAATTACGGGCGTTTGAATTGGCGGATCTAAATGGGCTTATTCGAGCGTTAAGGAAATAGAAGCGAAATTTGAGAGCGGAAGTCAGCAACTCGGAAGCCTTCCGCCTCCAGCCTCCAGTCTAGATCGAATTAAATCGCGGCTTCGCCGCTCTCGCCGGTGCGGATCCGCACCGCGTTCTCCAGGTTGCTTATGAAGATTTTTCCATCGCCCACCTGGCCGGTCTGGGCCGACTGAATGATGGCATCCAGCACGGTCTGGAGTTTTTCGTCCGCTACTACCACTTCGACCTTGATTTTGGGCACGAAATCGACTTTGTACTCTGCGCCGCGGTACATTTCGGTGTGGCCTTTTTGGCGTCCGAACCCGCGGACTTCGGAGATGGTCATGCCGACGATGCCATTTTTCGTGAGCGCGTTCTTCACGTCCTCGGCTTTGAAATGACGGATTATCGCTTCCACTTTTTTCATTAATAAGCTCCTTGAAGATCAATCCATAAACTCTATTCCCTGTTGACTATCCACCGACTACCCGCTCCCCGACCATGCTACGCACGGTGCCCGGTTGCGGCTAAACATACTGTCCACCGCCCACTATCCACAGTCCACTGCCCACTAAATAAATATATAGCCTTCTTCGTTTTGCTGGCTGAGGTCGAGTCCTTCGATCTCGGCGGCTTGGGAAACCCTAAGCCCTATCACGGCGTCGAGGACCTTGAGGATAACGAAAGTACCGACGGCTGCCAAGCCCCAGCCGGCCGCAACGGCGATGAATTGGGCCTTGAGCACGGAACCGCCTTCCATCAGGCCGAGGAGTTGGCCGCCCTCGACGGCCCCGGTGGCGCGGACGGCGAATATCCCGGTGAGAATAGCGCCCACCGTGCCGGCTACTCCGTGTACGCCGAAAACATCGAGCGAGTCGTCATAGCCGAAACGCGCCTTGACCATGTTGCAGGCCGTGTAGCAGGCCGCGCCGCCGGCCGCCCCGATTACCAGGGCGGGCATGAGCGTGACATACCCGGCGGCTTGGGTCACGCAAGCCAGGCCGGCCACCAGTCCCGAACAACAGCCCAGTATGCTCGGCTTTCCGCGATAAATCCACTCCAATGCGGCCCAGGTAAGGCCCCCTGCCGCGGCGGCGAAATGGGTCGCGGCAAAGGCGCAGGTCGCCAGCCGGCCGGCACACAACGCGCTGCCGGCGTTGAATCCGAACCAGCCCACCCAAAGCATCGCGGCCCCCACGGCCGTATAAGTCATGTTGTGCGGCGGTATAGACTCGATGCCATAGCCCAAGCGCTTGCCCAGCAACAGGGCGCAGATCAGGGCCGACACGCCCGATGAGATGTGGACCACCGTTCCGCCGGCGAAATCCAGGGCCCCGCCGGCCGAAAACTCCTTGGCGTGCTGGCTGCCGAAGGCCAGGACCCCGCCGCCCCAGAGCCAATGGGCCAGCGGGCAATATATAAACGTGCCCCACAGAATCATGAATACGATCATAGCGCTGAACTTCATGCGTTCGGCAAATGCCCCGCATATCAGGGCAGGCGTGATGATAAAGAACATGCCCTGGAACAACATGTGGGTCATCACCGGGATCGTCAAACCGGGGGCCAGGGCCAGATGCGGCCCATGTCCGGACCACGAGGCATCCACCCCGCGCATCAACGCGTAGCGGAGGTCGCCGATCCACGGTCCGTCGCCGCCGAATACCAGCGAGTAGCCGTACAAGGCCCAAAGCAGGGTCATCAGGCACATCAAAAATATACATTGCATCATGACGCTGAGCACATTTTTGCGCCGTACCAGCCCGCAATAAAAGAGCGCCAATCCCGGGGCCGTCATCATCAGCACCAAGGCCGAGGAGGTGAGCACCCAAGCGTTATCGGCGGGATTAAACTTGTCTATGTCGGCCGACTCCTTGGTGGCCTGCATTACGGTTGCCTGATCGCCCGGCGATTGGGCCTTGGCCATGGAACTCCAGGCCGACCATGCCAACGCCGAAAACAAGGTCAAGATTAGAAAACTGCGAAAGCTTTTGCTACATGTCATGAAACCGATTTCCTCTTAAAAAGTCGCATCTCAAACGTGTTTAATGAGAATTATGTGGGCTTATTGGTAAATAAGTAAAATTTATTCAGGTAGAGCAAATAATGTGCCATAGAAATAGGCAGGGATTCGCAAAAAAACTTAAAACCCGTTGCAGCAAGACGTTATTGCCACTCACGCAGAGAAAAAAAGAGATTTTTTCGACAGATGTTCAGCCGTTTGCCTATTTTCTATGCAGGCGAATGACTTGAAGTGGGCAGTTTTGTCCTGCACATCTTCTCCAAGGTACAAATCATCGATCGCTTTGCTTTGAGGTCCAAAGGCGGAACGATGTTTAGGCTTTTTGTGCGTTTTCGCCCGACTTGCCGTAAAGATTCCCCTCGCGGAACGCGGCGGCCATGGCCAGGGGGACTTGGGCCTCGGCTAGCACGACTTGGGCGCGGTTGCGGGCCACGGCGGCCTTCATTTCCTGCTCCCGGGCGATGCCGAATGCGCGGCGCTCTTCGGCCTTGGCCAGGGCAACGCGGGTGTCGGCCTCGGCCTGATCGGCCTGCAAGCGGGCCCCGATGTTCTCGCCCACGTCGATGTCGGCGATGTCGATGGACACGATCTCGAAAGAAGTTTGGGCGTCCAGCCCGCGGTTCAACACGGCCTTGGAGATTTTATCCGGGTTTTCCATCACCTCCAAATGGCTGTTCGACGAGCCGATGGCGGTGATGATGCCTTCGCCCACCCGAGCGATGATGGTTTCCTCGGTGGCCCCGCCGATAAGCTGCTCGATGTTGGTCCGCACGGTCACGCGGGCGCGGACTTTCAGTTCCACGCCGTTTTTGGCGATCGCGCTTAGGGTGGATTTTTGCGTGCGTTTTGGGTCCGGGCAGTCGATCACTTTGGGATTGACGCTGGTTTGCACGGCGTCGATCACGTCGCGTCCGGC